>JALUYN010000147.1 GCA_027012915.1 Cellvibrionaceae bacterium | reverse complement strand
CAGAAGTATCAGAATTAGTGTTAACAGGCCCTAGTGACTTTCAGAATTTCGTCCATTTCCCGAATGCCATCCCCGCTTGCGCGGGGATGGCATTTTTACTTTGATCGTCCGTTTACGGGTTGTGATTAATCCGCTGCCAGAGGTTTCCAAGCACCCCTTGATACAACGCCAGTGCTACCACAATAAGGCCGCCCCCAAGCAACGTGTTCAGAGTTACTTGTTCTCCGGCGATCAAGGCTCCAAGGATAACCGCGATTACCGGTGTCATCAGTGGTATTACAGAAATAGCCGCCATATCCATATGCTTGAGGATGTAGAAGTAGGCAAAGAATCCCACCAAGGATCCGAACACCGCCAGGTACAGCAGAGACCACATGGTTGTCGCGCTGAAGTCTAATGCAGTGTTGCCATCGATCAACCACCAGCTCAGCAGCAGCCCCGGCAGGGCGAAGGCCATGGAGCCCACTGTCTGCTCAATTGCGTCGATACTGCCGTGTTGTGTCAATCGCTTCAGTCCCAGACTGCTGAGAGAGAACAGCAGATTGGAAAACAGCATCAAACCAATACCAATGTAGGCGTTGGCATTGCCGCTCAATTGGTCGCTGAACACAACTCCAAGACCCACGGTGGATAATCCCAGGGCCACTACTCTGGGCACGGACAAGAACGATTCCCCAAGCAACGGCATAGCCAGCACACCGTTAAAAAACGGCAGTAAGCCAAACAGAATCGCAATCAACCCCGAAGGAATGTACTGGGAAGCTACATACACCAATGACATATTGGGGAAAATACCAATGGATGCCATCAGGTATATTCGCCAGTTGCGTTTTTGCAGCAGTTTGTGGCCGCGCAGTATCAAGCCTACGGCAACCGCCAGGCACAGCGCAGCGCCGATCCTCAAACTGATAGACGCCAACGGCGCCAGGGAATCGTTACTCAATTTTATTGCCAGAGGCGTTGTCGACCATATGGCGATGACGCCCAAATAGGCCAGCTGCACAGACATGATTTTCTCCTATGTGTCTGCGCCGCGTTAAGTAATCCTGTAGCTTTTCGATAACACAAAAAAAGCCGCAGGGATTGCTCGCTGCGGCTTTTTCGAAAATGAGGGAAATTGCTCAGTACTTTGATAACCTCGAATTTTCAGCCACAGCAGCGTCTGCCATCCAGCGCGGTGCCCAGATGACACAGCGCTTCGCAGCATAGACGGGTTTTAGGACTGAAAATTGAAAAGTCATGGTTTCAATATCTGATTTGATTTCCAAAATACCGGGCCATCATAAGAGATGCCCAATGGTTTGTACAAGTTTTATTCAGCGTATTCAAAAGTTAATTTAATAGCTGTCTTTTCGCGGCTTCAAATTCGTCGTTGTTCAAGGTGCCGGATTTTTTCAGCGCTTCAAGTCGCTCCAACTCATCCACCACAGAGCCTTCCGCCGTTGTTGGAGTGGAGCTTTCTGCAGCGCTCGCGTCCGTTGTCGGATTGTTTTCCGCCAACCCTAGCCAGCCGCCAATGATACGTGCAATCTTTTTCAGCACACCCCAGATCTTGGGTAGTATCCAGATCGCGACCGCGATAAACAGCGCCAGAAAGCAAAGGAATACAACAGGGTGATTGAGTGCAGCCCAGAGACCGGCGAACACCATCAGATCCTCGGTGATAGAAGCTCCCCAGTTACTAAAGGGTTCAGGTGAGGTGTTGATCAGGGCTCGGGTGCCCGCTTTGGTGGTATGACTGGTGGCCGATAGGGTGCCGCCCATTATCCCGGCGGCAATCTCCAGCGCTGGAGTGACATCGCCAACCGCCCCTGCGGCGAGCATGGCACCAGCGGGAATACGTACAAACGTGTGCAGGGCATCCCAGCCGGTATCGACGCCCGGGGTCTTGTCGACAAAGAACTCCACAAAATACATCAATCCTGCGGCGCCAATCACCATGGGGTCCTGTAATACTTGCAGGTCGGGGGGGAGGTCGATATTGCCGGTGCTGCCGCCAATACCCAGTACCAGTAGTGCGGCGTAGAGGTTGATACCGCTGGCCCAGGAGGCCCCCATAGTTAAGGCCAGGGTTCCAATTAGTGCTTCGTAACTTTCCATTTAAATTTCAGTCCTCAGTGTCTGAGGTTCAGTGTATCAGACGTCATCAAGTCCTTCTGTATATCTCGCGGTTATTGAATAACCTTCAACCACTGACCCGGTTCGGGTTCGCTTCTGGGGTAGTGGCCGTTGATGAGGCGCAGTAACTGTTCGCTGTTCTTATCCAGTTTCATGTGCTGGGCCAAACGTGCGTAGGTGGTGTTGCTGTTGGCTTTGACATAGTGAATGGTCTTGGACTTACCGGATTTGGCCAACACCGGGTGGGCGGGACGAAAACTATTGATGCTGTCGAGCAGTTGACTATCCAGTTCTTCGTCGAGTTCACTGCCGCTGGACTGGCCGCGCAGGGTGTATATCAGGCGCCCTTTGTAGATCACTGCAAGCCGCTGCTCCGGGTCGGATTCTGTGGCTTCAACGATACCTGTGTGGCCAATTAAACCGCCCGGGCGAATGGCTTGGGATTGACGTAACTTTTTGATTTTAAGGTTCTTGTTTATATATACGTCGGGTCCCCATTTCTGTTGTAGTACATCGATATTCAATGTCATCTGTGCTGATTTGTCCGGAGCCTCTGCAACAATTTGTTTCTTCTGATTGGCGGTGCTCCAATTCTTGGGGAAATCAATTTCAAAGGCCAGGCGCTTGTGGCGAAAGGTGTTCTTCTTAGCCACTTTCATATCGTAATTAATGCCAAACACCATACCTTCGGTTTTCTCGCGAAAGATATCTTCACCGCTAAAATATTGTGACTTACGCTCGGTTTCAGCGGCCTGGGCGATCGCTTCCTGCAGGCGCTTATCATTGCGCGGGTGGGTGGAGAAGACGCCGTGGTAGCTGGTGGTTTTTTTGCCGGATTCGCGGGCCATGCGTCGTGAGAACTTTTCCTGATCTTTCAGCAAGCTGATTACTTCGATCATAGCCTCGGGATCATAGTTGCTGTTGTTAAGGTACTCTGCGCCAATACTGTCTGCCTCCAGCTCCATTTCCCTGCCATAGCCCATGACTGCGGCAGTACTCCACATTTTGGTAACGTCGCCTACCACACCGCTGCCCGTGACAATGGCTGAGGCTACCGAGAGAACACTGGAGCCTTTGCGGGCGGTATCCTGGCGAACCGCATGCCGCGCAGTAACGTGGGCAATTTCGTGTGCCAATACTGCCGCCAGCTGCGCTTCGCTCTGCATGTAAGCCATCAACCCTCGATTGATGTAGATATAGCCGCCTGGCAGGGCAAAGGCGTTGATGTCCGGGTTGTCGATG
>JALUYN010000146.1 GCA_027012915.1 Cellvibrionaceae bacterium | reverse complement strand
CAGTACGTGCAGAAAATTGTCAGTGTGCTGGATTGTGTAAAAGGTGCAGAAGGCGTTCACTGTATTGAAGATATGGTGTTGTCCGGTGTGGCCGCGCGCGAACGTATCCTTGCGGACTTCAATTGGGATCGAAATCTGGAGCAGGTGGATGCCTGGCTGCTGGCCAACGCCCAGCAGAAGCCTGGTGAGCTGCGTTTAGTAAATAAGCCGATGCAGGAAAGCGCATGAATGCGCGCCAACCAGAGACCGGCATAATAAATTCAATAGAAAGTACAAATAGTAGTTACAGGCATCAGGCGCTGGCATTAGCTCTGATGTTTGTACTTCTATTGCTTGGCTGTTTCTATGAAACCGCTTGGTCGGTTGTGTCAATTTGGATTCGCTCTGATACCTATGCCCACGGTTTTCTGATTCTTCCAATCGTTGGTTGGATGATCTGGGGGCGTCGTGAGGCTCTCTACGTACAGATATTTAAGCCTGAGTTTTTGGCGCTTATACCGTTGGTGGCGAGTGGCTTCGCATGGCTGCTGGGCGCTCTAGTTGACGTACTCGTGGTTCAGCAGTTTGCTCTGTTAGGCATGTTGATATGCGGGGTGTGGCTGATTCTGGGGACTGCAGCCTGCCGGCAGGTGGCCTACCCTTTGGCTTATCTGATATTTCTTATTCCAGTGGGAGAAGGGTTAGTTCCTCCTATGATGGAATTCACGGCTACCTTTACTGTGGCAATGGTGCAGTTGACGGGTATACCCGTATACCGTGAAGGGCTCTACTTTATTTTGCCTACAGGCAATTGGTCGGTGGTTGAAGCATGCAGTGGCGTGCGCTATCTCATAGCATCGATTGCGCTTGGGGCGTTGTACGCTTACATCAATTATCAAAGTTACTGGCGACGCGCGGTATTTATTCTCGTATCGGTCATTGTTCCCATCTTAGCCAACGGGCTGCGCGCCTATATCATCGTCATGTTAGGGCATATGAGTGATATGACCATTGCCACCGGGGTGGATCATTTGATCTACGGATGGGTGTTTTTTGGTTTGGTGATGTTTTTGCTGTTCTACATTGGTAGCTTCTGGCAGGAACCTGATGCGGCTGAAGGCGGTGACACGGTCGCGGCTTTGAATAGTGAGCCGGTGCGTAAAAGCCTATTGAATACAGCTGTTGCTACGGCAGTTGTTGCATCGCTTTCCTGGCTTTGGTTGGCAGGAGTGATCACGCAGCGAAGCGGAAACGAATGGCATGTAGTGAAATTGCCTTCTAGTCTGGGAGCGTGGTACAAGAAGCCATTGATGGCGGGATGGGAACCTTTGGATGGTGGCGCAGAACATAAGCTTAGCGCGGCTTACGGTGAGGCTGGTGCAAATCCAGTCGATAGCGTTCAGTTGTTCGTACATGCCTTTAACCAGCAAGAGCAGGGGGTTGAGTTGGTTCCGGGTATGGACCTGATGGTGCCGGATGAAGATAAATGGCGGGTCGTATCGCGTGGAGCCAGTGATAAGTTGAATCAGAAGTTGGGAGTCACTATTAATGAAACCCATCTAAAGGGCTCTTGGGGGCGTCAATACCTGGTCTGGCATTGGTATCGTATTGGGGATCTCTATACCGCGAGCAACTACAAAGCCAAAATACATGAGGCGGTCAACAAGCTCAGCTTTGCTCGTCAAGATTCCGCGAGATTGTTTGTGTCAGTGTCGCTCGATGAGAATGGAGATTTAGTCGAGGCTCGAGGTCGCCTGCAAAAGTTTGTTGTTGAAGGGCTTGATGGTATTGAGGCAGAGCTTGATAGGGGGGCGGGCGTAACACAGTAATGCAGAATCACGCGGTGCCATTGATTGTTAATATCATCTACTCCCTGAAATCTGGTGGCCTTGAAAACGGTTTGGTGAATATTATTAACCGAACCCCTCCTGATCGTTATCGTCATGTGATTATATGTCTGACCGAAGCGGACGACTTCGTAAAGCGTATCCAGTCGCCTGATGTGCAGGTTATTGAGCTTAATAAAAAGCCGGGTCACGATTTTGATATGTACTGGCGTCTATGGAAGTTGCTGCGCGCCTTGGAGCCTGCTGTCGTCCACACACGCAACCTGAGCACCTTGGAGTTGCAGCTGTTGGCCTGTATGTGCCCGGGTGTAAAGAGGGTTCACGGTGAGCACGGTCGTGATATGAGTGACCTCGATGGCAGCAACCGAAAGTACAACATCTTGCGAAAGTTTATGAAGCGCATAGTGCAGCAGTATATTGCGGTCAGCAGGGATCTGGAACTCTGGCTAGAACAGGTGGTTGAGGTTCCGAGCGCAAAGGTCCGGCAGATATACAACGGCGTGGATGTGGAGCGCTTTTCCGAGCCCAGCGATAGTGAACTGGGCGCGCCGCCAGGCTATTTTCACGAAGATGCGATTGTTATTGGTACTGTAGGTCGTTTGGCCGAAGTTAAGAATCAGGTCTCTCTATTGCGCGCCTTTGCTGCGCTCCTAAAACTCAATGTCGACTATGACGATAAGTTGCGATTGTTGCTGGTCGGTGATGGACCAATGCGAGAGACATTGCAGCAAGAGTCTGAAGCCTTGCACTTGGGAGATCGAGTGTGGTTTGCGGGTAACCGGGATGACGTTCCCGATTTTCTCCATTCGATGGATATCTTTACCCTTCCCTCGCTGGGGGAGGGGGTTTCGAATACCATACTAGAAGCCATGGCCACAGGCTTGCCGATTATTGCTACCGATGTGGGGGGGACCCCGGAGCTGGTTACCGACGGCGAAAATGGTTTACTCGTGTTGGTAGACGATGTGCAGGCGTTGACGGAGGGGATAGAAAAACTGGTCTCGGATAGAGCGCTGCGCGAGAATATGGGCAATAACAGTCTTGAGAGAATTCGCAACAGCTTCAATTGGCAGAAAACTGTCGAGCAATATCTGTCGGTTTACGATAAATTACTGGCCTGTCACAAATAGTCGGTATCATACAGAGAGGCCACTGTAGGTTGGCTACGCCCACAGGGATATAGGTGCTAGAGCTGCTCAGGAAGCCAAAGCCGCGAGCAAAGCGATAGCCAACAGGTAGCTAACAATAGTCGCCGAGAAAAAGATGGCGAAACTCCAAGGGTTGGGGTGGTTCACCCACGCCGACCCAAAAACACCAACAAGGAAAGACCGTGTGCGGCATAGCTGGAATATTTGACCTAAACGGAGATCGTCAGTTCGATCGCGACCTGGTCGAAGCCATGAATCAAACCCAATTTCACCGTGGACCTGATGAAGGTGGTATTCACATTGAACCAGGTGTCGCTCTCGCTCATCGTCGCCTGTCGATTATCGATCTTTCATCAGGGCAGCAACCCATGGCTACGGTAGATGGTGA
>JALUYN010000145.1 GCA_027012915.1 Cellvibrionaceae bacterium | reverse complement strand
CCAACAATGGCAGGATTCTCAGTTTTCGGCCTTTCTGCACAATATCCTCTGTTTCAGTAACGCCTATTTATCTCTGTGTCACTCACAGTTGATCAAAACGCTCGAAGGCAAAAATCAGCTGCTCAACGAGATCGAGCAAATGGCCAACGTCGGCGGCTGGGAATACAACGTTGACGATGAATCACTCTACTGGACCGACGAGACCTATCGCATCTATGGCCTCGATCCACATAGTCCAGTTACGCCCGACCAGGGGATCAGCTTTTACTCGGGGGATTCGCAACAACAGATTCGTGAAGCTTTTGAACAAGTCGTAACCCAAGGCATCAGTTACGAAAAAGAACTTCAATTTTCCGACAGCTCCGGCGCTACCAAATGGGTGCGAACCACCGGGCGCGCTCACTACAACAATGACAAAATCGATCGGGTCTATGGCGCCTTTGAAGACATCACTCGCGAAAAACAACTGATCGACTACGAGAAAAATGCCACCGCCTATTTTGAAGGGGTGTTAAACAATCTCAACGACGCCGTGATTACGGTAGACAGTAATGGCGTTATTAATACAGCTAACCAGGCTGTGAAAAAAATCTTTGGTTTCAGCCAATCGGAACTCATCGATAAAAATATTTCGATATTGATGCCCGCGCCCTATCGAAGCATGCACGACAAGTATATGAGCAGCTATATGAAAACCGGCAACGCCAAAATTATTGGTGTCGGCCGCGAGCTGCCAGCACTGCGAAAAAATGGTGAAGAGTTCTCGATGGAGCTGTCGCTGTCTGAGGTGACACAAAACGGTCAGCGCTTTTTTATCGGCATCATTCGCGATTTGTCAGAGCGCAAAGAAGCAGAAGACAAGCTGTTTCGGTTGGCGTTTTTTGACGAGCTCACCGGTCTGCCCAACCGTGCCTCTTTCGAACGTGATTTGCAGAACCTGCTAGCCAAAGCGCAACTGACAAACAGCGAAATCTACGCCAGTCTGATTGATGTAGATCGTTTTTCGCAAATCAATCTGACTTATGGCAAAGCCTCTGGCGACTACACGCTGAATATGATCAGCAATCGCATCAACGGTGCCATCCCAAAAAATTTCAAGTTATATCGCAACAGCGCCGATACCTTCTTCCTGCTGCATAGCACACCGGTTGAAGACGACCACAAACGATTCTTGAAGCACACGACTGAGCATTGCCAGCGTATTTTGCAAAGCATTTCCGACGAGCTGATAATCAACGACCACAGTCACAACCTGACCGCGAGCATCGGCTCTGGCTTTATCCACAGCCTCGACATGAAAGCCTCGCGTTTGATCAATATGCTCGAGTACGCTCGCGACGACGCCAAGGTCAAAGGCGGTAACCGTCACATCACTGTCGACGAAAACACCCACGCCCTTATCGAACGCAAGGCACTGATCAGTAATTCTCTGGCCCATGGCTTAGGGCTCAAAGAATTCTCCCTGGTGTTTCAGCCACAGTTTGATCGAGAAAAGAGAATCATCTCCTCAGAGGTATTGATTCGCTGGAATTCTCAGGAGCTGGGATTTATCAGCCCGGCGGAGTTTATTCCCATCGCCGAGGAGACGGGAAAAATTGTGGATATTGGTGACTGGGTACTCAATGAAACCTGTCGGCTTTTGCATCAGCTCAAGCAGCAAGATATCCACGCGACGGTGGCAGTGAATATCAGTGCCAAACAGATTATTCAGCCGGATTTTTGCGATAAGCTCCTGGTCATCACTAATAAGTGGCTCACCACATCGGATCAACTGGTCCTGGAGATTACCGAGACCACCCTGGTCAGTGATATTGCTCTGGTAAAAGAGCGCATGAACTACCTTTCCAATTTGGGCTTTCGATTCTCCATCGACGATTTCGGCACCGGTTACTCCAGCTTGAGTTATCTGCGCCAGTTGCCGCTGCACGAACTGAAGATTGATCGCTACTTTATCGATGAAATTGATTTGAGCGGTGCTGAGGTTCCCATCGTCAACTCAATCATTCAAATGGCTAAAGCACTGAACGTCAGCGTCGTTGCCGAAGGCGTGGAAAACGATACGCAACTGCAGTATTTGATGGAGAAGGGTTGCGATGTCTATCAGGGTTACCATTTGAGTAAGCCACTGCCGGTGGAGCAGTGGCTAGAGCTACTTTCCCAGTAACACCTTTTTTGTATCACCAGGATCTAATTCGCACTGAGAACGTGCTTTCGATAGCGCTTGGTGAGACGCGACTTTCTTGCGAGATCGGTTACCAAAGCCCACACCGGCGACTGCTTTTGCTTGGGGGTTTTGCCGCGACCCAAACGCTGTAATTGACGCTTGATCATGGCGTGAGTGGCCAAAGAACTCATGCCCTTGTCCTTCCAGTTCACCGGTGGAATCTCAGCGACAAAAGCCGCATCGTCACGCCAGCGATTTGGCAACTTCGGTTGATAGGACAAAGCACTGGCGATCCCCACCAGCTCAATACCACTGTTAACGATCTGGTTGGCAATCTCCAAACGCCTGACACCACCTGTGGTCATAATAGGCACTTGAGCACTTCTGGCGATACGCTCGGCAAACTCTAAAAAGTAAGCTTCTCGCGCCAGAGTTCGACCATCGGCAGTGCGCCCTTGCATCGCTGGCGACTCGTAACTGCCACCAGATAACTCCACCATATCGACACCCAGATCTGCCAGCCAGGCCACCACCACCTCGGCATCCTCAACCTCGAAGCCGCCCTTTTGAAAATCTGCCGAGTTGAGTTTTACCGCCACAGAAAATGACTTGCCACACGCAGCGCGAATTTCTTTGACGATATCCAACAGCAAACGCGCACGATTTTCCAAGGAACCACCCCATTGATCATCTCTGCAATTGCTCAAAGGTGACAGAAACTGCGCCAATAAATACCCGTGCGCCGCGTGAATCTGTACACCATCAAAACCTGCTTTCTCTGCTTGCTTAGCGGTGGTCAGAAAGCGCGCTTTGACGTCGAGAATTTCTTCTTCCGTCATTGCTTTGGGCTGGCCGAACATTTTCGAGTGCTTGCCCATATCCAGCGCTATCGCAGATGGCGCCAAACACTTACCACCCATATCCTGAAACACCTGACGACCCGGATGATTAATCTGCATCCATACCTTGGTGCCATCGGTCTGTGCCGCTTCGGCCCACTGGCGAAACGGTGCCAAATCTGAATCTTGCTGCAAAGCCACACCACCGGGTCCAGTCATAGCCAGGGCATCGACCATGACATTGCCCGTGATCAGCAAGCCAGTACCGCCTTCAGCCCAAGCGCGATAGAGCTGGATCAGCCCCTCGCTGGGCTGCTGGCGCACGTTGGCCATCCCCTCCTCCATGGCCGCCTTGGCCAGACGGTTTTTCAACTGAGCGCCATTGGGCAGGGTAAACACTTCAAATACATCTTTGGACACAGACACGACCTCTCTCAAAATAGTAATTGTGCTTTTGTGGCGATCACCATAACCTTAAAGCCAACTTTAAGGTCAAGCCCTGGCCCCGCAAAGAGGTTATTCACAATGCGCATCGGAGAACTGGCCGCACAGAGCGGCGTACCCACCAGTACCATTCGCTTTTACGAGAAGCGCGGTTTGCTGCCCGAGGCCAAACGGCTGACCAGCGGTTATCGCCACTACGACGAAGATAACGTCAAGCAATTGAAATTGATTCGCTTCGCCCAGGATCTCGGCTTTTCACTGGATGAAGTAAGCGGCATGGTAGCCAACAGCGGCGTCGATCATGATCGGGCACTCAATCATTTGCAGGATAAGTTGCGAGAACTGGAAAGTTTGATTGAACGCATGACAGTGAAGAAGCAGAATCTGGCCACTCTGATTTCCCATCTGCAAAACAGCTGGGACAAAGACGAATGCATGAGCCCCGAGAGCCTCAATGCCTTGATGCAATCCAAAGACTCCGACCAGCCTTAATCGGGCAAACATCCGACACCCATTCAGGAACCACTATGAAGACCATTAAATACGTTAGCCTGGCTCTTGCCGCACTCTTGTTAACCGGTTGTGATTTTATGAATCGCACCAGCCGCACCATGGACACCATGCTCGGCGGCGACTACGACGTCTATATCCAGGGACACCCGGTGGTATACCACGTTAAAAACGACAAAATTACTTCACAGCCGGACAAGGGATACTACATTTTTTATCCCACCGTTAATGGCAAGAAGACACTGGTGCAATCGCCAATTCAACTGACCACGATTGTCAAAAAGGACTGATTCAACCCAGTGCCAGTTGCCGGGTTGCTTGAACAACCTGGCTTGGGCACTCCAACTGTGGATAGTGCCCAATACCGCCGTCAAAAACTCTGAATCCGGAAGATGCCTGAAAAGACAGTGGATATAAGCGAGCCTTATGCAGGCTCGCTATGGTGAGGTTTTATGCAGGATTGAGCATCAGATATTCAAACGCCGCTAACGCTGCCTTGGCACCTTCGCCCATCGAAATAATAATCTGCTTGTAAGGCACCGTAGTAACATCACCGCAGGCAAAGATGCCGTCGACGGAGGTCTGACCCTTGGCGTCCACCACAATCTCGCCATGAGGCGTGACTTCAACCAACTCTTTCACCGGCTGACTGTTGGGCACCAAACCGATTTGTACAAACACACCAGCGAGCTCCACTTGCTTCACTTCGTCGCTAGCGCGGTCCTGATACTCGATGGCACTGACCTTACCTTCGCTGGCGAGAATCTCTTTGGTGGCAACGTTTTTGAGAATCGTAATGTTATCGCGACGCTCCGCTTGCTCCACCAATACCTGATCGGCTTTCAGTTCCGGTAAGAACTCAAACACAGTTACCGATTTAACGATACCCGCCAAATCCAGAGCTGCTTCTATACCTGAGTTGCCGCCACCAATAACTGCAACATCTTTACCCTTGAAGAAGGGGCCATCACAGTGGGGGCAGTAGGCCACGCCATTGCCAATATTCTCCTTTTCCCCGGGTACGCCCAGCTCTCTCCAGCGGGCGCCGGTGGCAACAATCAAAGTGCGCGTGTCGATGCGCTCACCGGACGACAGTGTCAGATGTTTGATGTCTCCCGATTCAATATCATTGACGCGCAAGTGCTCCTTCAACGTAATGTCATACTCACGCAGGTGCTGCAGCAAAGCACCGCTCAATTCCGGCCCGGTGGTTTGTGGTACAGAGATCAGGTTTTCGATGGCCATGGTATCTTTCACCTGACCGCCTATGCGATCGGCAATCACGGTCACCTTCAGACCTTTGCGCGCGGCATAAATGGCTGCACTGATACCCGCCGGTCCACCACCAATCACGGTGACGTCCTGCAACGGCAGAGTGGCTTCCTTAGCCACCTGCACCAGGTCCGGGTAGCGCTGCAACAATTTGTCCACCAGTTCGGCAGCATCTACCTTGCCGTTGGCAAACAGTTCACCGTTAAGGTAGACGCTGGGCACACCTTGGATATCCAGTTCTTTGATCAGGTCCGGGTACAGTCCACCATCGATCATCTCTGTGCGGATATTCGGGTTCAGTTGCGCGAATTGATTCAACGCCTGAACCACGTCCGGACAATTGTGACAGCTAAGGCTGACAAACACCTCGAAATGCAGCTCCTGACCGATATTGGCGATCAATCCCGCAATGCTTTCGTCCAGTTTTATTTCTGTTCCGGAGCTCTGCAAGAGAGCTAGCACCAAAGAGTTAAACTCATGTCCGGAGGGAATCCCTGAGAAAGTAACCCCGGTATCTTCACCATCGGCTTCCAGGTAGAAGCTCACGGCGCTGCGCAAACGCGTGGGTAAATCGCGTTCTGCAACACTGATGTTATCGGATACGCTGGCCACACCATTGAGGAACTCCAGCAACTCCGAGCGTTTGTTGTGCTCACCCGCTTGCAGAACAAATACGACTTGTTTCTGCATATTCGCTGTATAGCCTTTCAAGGCTTTCAAAATATCATTGGTCAGCATATCCAACTCCTATTAAATTCTATGAGTGTCGTTATTCCGGACGTGGGGCGTCATTCCCAGCCCCATGTTTCGTCATTCCCGCGAAAGCGGGAATCTGCCTGGTCCACTGCCAACTTCAGGAAGTCCCCGCGTTGGCGGGGATGACAGTGCGTTTGAGAAATAACGATGTTTACCAGTGCCAGTTGTTTAGATCTTGCCAACCAGGTCCAAAGACGGCGCCAGAGTTTCTTCACCTTCTTTCCAGGCCGCAGGGCAGACTTCGCCAGGGTGAGCTGCAACGTATTGTGCCGCTTTTACCTTGCGCAACAGATCTTCAGCATCACGACCAATGCCTTCGGCGGTGATTTCCATCGCCTGGATTACGCCTTCAGGGTCAACCACAAAGGTGCCGCGATCAGCCAGACCCTGGCCCTCTCGCATAACTTCAAAATTGCGAGTAATTTCACCGGTTGGATCACCAATCATGGTGTATTGGATCTTGCCGATGGTGTCGGAGGTCTCGTGCCACGCCTTGTGGGTGAAGTGGGTATCGGTTGAAACCGAGTAGATCTCTACGCCACGCTTTTGAAATTCCTCGTAGTGATCCGCCAGGTCACCCAGTTCGGTTGGGCAGACGAAGGTGAAATCCGCAGGATAGAAAAAGAATACGGACCACTTACCTTTCAGATCCGCGGCGGATACATCGACGAACTCGCCTTGTTTGAAAGCAGTAGCCTGGAACGGTTTAATTTCGGTATTGATCAAAGCCATGGTTAATTTCCTCAATAGGTTCATTTGCTAGATTCGATTTGAGTCTCAGTGCGGTGTTTGCCGCGAGCCAGGTCAGAATAGGCAAAGCCGTCATTAGAGAAAATTGGATTGATTTGAACCTTATGTTCTAGAAAATAGATCACACCATCGATTTACTTGTATTAAGCTTATCGCATGATTTCACTAAAACAGATCCACTACGCCCTGGCCGTTGAACGTACTTTGCACTTCAAGAAGGCCGCAGAAACCTGCAATATTTCCCAATCAGCCCTCAGTACCGCATTGTCGGAGATGGAAAAACAGTTGGGATTTCAAATATTCGAGCGCGATAACCGCAAGGTTCTGGTGACCCCCTTGGGGCAACAGGTGCTTGAGAAGGCCCGCGCCATAGAACTGCAGATGGACGATTTGCAGAAACTGGCCGAAGCCCATCAGTCGCCATTGAGCACCCCCATGACCGTGGGCGTGATCCCCACCATTGGGCCTTACCTGCTGCCTCGGGTACTGCCAGAACTGCAAACTCAATACCCTCAACTGACCCTGGATATTGTGGAAGATCAGTCCGCCGTACTGGTCGACCAACTGCGGCGCGGCGCCCTGGATGCCGCGATACTGGCGCTGCCCTACGATTGCAACGGGCTTCTTACATTTCCATTTTGGGAAGAAAACTTCTATTGGATCAGCAATCCGCAAGACGCCATGTCAGATTATGAGACCATTAACTCCGATGACCTGGCTCAAGCGAAACTCATTTTGCTAAAAGAAGGTCACTGTCTCTCCGATCACGCCATTGCCGCCTGCCAACTGCAAACGGTCTCTTCCCACGCCTTCAGCGCCACCAGTCTGCCGACGTTGATCCAGTTGGTCGCTGCCAATCTGGGGTCAACGTTGGTACCCGAAATGGCGTTAGAGCAGCTGGTTAATCACAACACCGAGCTGCGAAAGGTGCCACTGAATGAACCGGGACCACATCGCTCAATCGCCTTTGTCGTACGCCCCAACTACCCATTGCTCAACAACGTGCAGCTACTGATGAATTTGTTTAAGACAGAATTGAAAAACAGTGTTTCATTACCTGAATAACAGCTTTCGATTTTTCGAAATTTACCCAGCCAGGTAATAACGAGAAGATAACTTCGAACCCAATACGAGGACATCGTTATGAAAAACTTGATTCAAAACGTCATTAACAAAGGTAATGCGGACGACACCCAAGCCTGCGATTGCAACTACGATGACAATTACTATGGCGATCAGGTGTGTGTCAAAACACAGAAGTAACATCTGAACAACTGATTGACGGAGCGCGAAATAATTCGCGCTCCGTTCATCTTACTGGTTTTGAAGTTTTTGACTGAACCATTTATCAACCGCAATAGACCCCGCGCCCCAAATTACCACCTGCAACAGCAACAATCCCCAGACGTAGTGCAAATACAACGCGGCCGGTGCAATTTCTTCCAAACTGATCACGGCAACAATATTCACCACGGTTAGTCCAATAGCGCTAAAACGAGCGGCCAGCCCCAACACCAGCAGAATGGGCAATAACAATTCTCCCACGGTTGCCAAATAGGCTGCGAATTCGAAGTTTAGTAGCGGCACACTGTACTCTTCTTCAAACAGAAACAGTGTGGTATCCCAGTCCTGAATTTTTGTCAGTCCCGACTTAAAGAATACCCAGGCCACGTAAATTCGCGCAGCCAACAACGCCAAGGATGATACGTGATGCAACGCGTCAGACCATTGATAGTATTTACGGGTAAACAAACCTAGAGTTGCAGACATAGCAGTTCTCCTATTACACGACGTACAAACGTCGTATCCAGTTGTGTTGAATGGCGTGTTGCAGCCATTGTGAAAAATCGAATCCTTGCAGAGGCAGCGCGTCCAACATCACGCCAATACTGTTTCCCTGCATTAAACCCAGCGTGAATTGGTAATCCTGTTCGCTGATATAGTCATTGACGATTGAAAATTGAGGCCGATAGATGGCCAGCCGGTAGGGCCGATTGCGAACACTAAAGTCACTTGCTAATGCCTCTTGCTCATGCTCATAGGTACGCAATTCCAATAGCGGGTATCGCGAACTCAACAGCGACAGATGACCGGCAAACTTCACAAATATTGAATCGATGTCGCGCTTCTCTAGCAGAGCCAACGTGTCTTTTTGCAGCCGATTATCAACCGCACGAGCACAGCGATGACGTCGCCAATCGAGGCGAGCCATTGGCACCACAAACGGGTACTTTCGAGCAATGGTTCGCCCAGCCAATAGATGGGGCAGCTGGCGCCCCCAAGTTCCCCAGTCGCCGGTATTGGGAGGACAAATATCCAACATGGCCAATACCAGGCGACGAAATTCATACTCTCCCAGCAACCCGGGCAAGCTGCTGTAGGTTATGCGTATTGCATTGATTGCCATGGCTTCGATATTGCGTCGATACACTCTGGCCTCACGAGCGCGCAGACCCTCCGCCATTTCCCAGTGCGAAGCGTCGGCGTACATTACCGATTGCATAACGCTTTTTATAAACTCGGTTTGCTGATGCAGTACATCATCGAATGCGCTGTCCGGTAGCCTTGTCACATTGCTACCCTCTCTTGGCATGGCAGCTCTGCCAGCTTTTCAGTGGCCTTGGCCTCTTCAGCAACCTGCCAACAAATCTCCCGAGCCAATCCCGCTTGTTGCAGTAGTACGGACCATGATGGAAGGTTTGAATCCCATTCAATAAGGGTTGGCTGCCAACCGAATCGACGCAGGGCCTGGCGATAACTTTTCCAGCCTAACGCCGACACCGGCTGGCTGTGGTCATCAATTGCAATCTCCGTTTCAGCAACCGGAGTAAAACCCGCAAGGTGTATTTCGCCAACGGCCCGTTGCGGTAGCTGATTTAGCCAGTCGATGATTCCAGCCTCGGTGTCTGACCAAGACTCATTGTGCGCATTGACTATGAGGTTGTTGATATCGAGCAGTAATTGACATCCGGTACTCTCAACCAAACGACTCAAAAACTCCGCTTCACTGCATTGGTGTTTCAAACCACCGGCGTAGCTCGATACATTTTCAACCAACAGCGAACGGCCCAAAGCCTGCTGCACTCGATCTACATTTTCTGCGACCAAGCGTAAACTTCTTTCAGTGCGTTCGATGGGCAGTAGTTCACCCAAGTGAACTTTTTGATTGCCGAGTCGCCCCCAGGCAAAACTCAGATGATCCGAAATCAGCAGAGGATCGAAATGATCTTTCAGCTCCACCAATCGCGCTATTGCATCGGCGGACATTCCGGCGGCAGATCCCAGACCCAGAGACGTGCAATGAAAACTGAGATCATATAATTCTCCCGCCCTTTCCAAGACCGCCTGACTTGCGCCACCAAGCGCGTAAAAGTTCTCTGTGTGCACTTCTACAAAATCAATATCGGCCCGAGAGGAGAGCGCCTGCTCGTAGTGAGGATGGCGCAGGCCGACACCGACGGTTGGTCCACTGTTCACATCAAACATCACGCTCTTCTCCCGAAACCGACCGATACTATTTCTTCAAAGAAGCCTTGTAGCGAGCCTTGGCTTCTTTCTTGAGCATGCCACCCATGCTCTCGCAAGATCCCTTTTCAACGAGCTTCCACTCGCCAGGATCTTTATCCACGGTCGATTGACCTGCGCAGGAATGAGTACCCGCTAGATTGGCGCAATCGTTCTGACCTATTCCAGCCACGCCGTAGCATTTCTCTTTACCGCCAGCGTGTGCGGGAACAGTTATCAGAGCACTCATGGCTGCAGCGAGGGCAGCACCAGCAATCAATTTCTTATTCATCGTACGTTTCTCCTTGAAGCCGCTAATCATGAGATTGGCGGCAGGTAAAGAAAGGGCCGGGAAAAGCGTTCAGGGTAAGGAGGGTATTTGCAAGGTAGTGCTTTTCCCGACCCAAACCGGGTCGAATAATCCACAAATGTTTCTAGAAAATTATTCTGCGTTCAGAGTTGCAGCGGCCACGTCGTGGATACCACTCCAGTTGCGATTGGCGGTAGCGATATTGCCTTCGATATCGGTCAGCCACTTCTTTTGTACTTGCTTGTTCAGGTTCAGGTACAAGGTGCCATCGACGATGCGATAAGCCATAGGGTCAACGTCGAGCTTCTTGTTCAGTGCCACACCCATTGCGCAGTAACCGCCGAAAGCCGGTGCGTATTTTTCGGGGGACGCCTTAAAGGCATCGCGGTTTTCAGCACTGGTGAAGTAGTAGATCGCGTCATTGTGCGAGGCCAGGTACTTGGATTTACCCATTTTTGGACCGGACTTCTGTTGGTAAGACACTACGTCGTAACCTTGAACAGCGACGTCATTGGCATCGGTATTCAGATCAATTCCGGCAGCTGCCACGTTCAAAGACACACTCAGCATTACTGCTGCAAAGACACTCTTAATCAGTTGTTGAATAGACATAACGATTAACTCCTGTTGCTTGATTAGGGGCTGCGTTCATTGGTTTGCAACCCGTCGATTTCAAAGTACGAACAAAATCCGTACCGCTCGTAAACACAAGATCCCCCCACATCAGCCCATCATCCGACAGCCAAGGTAAACCGTTCTGTTTACTTCAAAATCAGAGTAAACCGATCTGTACACTTTCGTCAAATAAAAAGTCGATAAATTGGGTGAATTATTGGTTAAAAGGTTATATCTAACTGATATATAGGCAGTTAAGTTATTGAGAAATCGAGAAAAAAGGGATACAGTTCTGTTTACTATAAATTCGACAGTGAACCAAAAATGTCATCGAAAAGAGAACAAATCGTCGACGCCGCCCTGAGGCTTTTCTACCAATATGGGTTTAATGCCACGGGTGTAGACCGCATCATTGCCGAGGCCAAAGTCTCCAAGAAGACGCTCTACAGCCACTTCAAGACCAAAGATGAGTTGATCCTGGCAACCCTGAGAAAGCGTGACGAACTGTTCCGCAACAATCTGATGCGTGAAACCGAACGCAAAGCCGATCACCCGCGTGAGCGGCTACTGGCACTGTTCGACGTCATGACTGATTGGTTCCACGAGGACAACTTTTCCGGCTGCATGTTTATTAACGCCGCCGCGGAGTTCGCCGACGAAAGTAACCCGAATCACCAGCTGGCCGCGGAGCATAAGCGCCTGGTCGTGGATTACATACGCAGCATCGCCGCAGAGGCAGGTGCCGACAACGCCGATGACCTGGCCCATGAGTTAAACCTGCTGATTGAAGGAGCGATTGTGTACGCCTACGTACTGGGTGATAAAAACGCCGCAGAACGAGCCAAAGGAATGGGTGAGACGTTTATTCAGAAGAGACTGGCTGGCTTGGCCTCATAACCAAAGCAACATGTATTAGGCAAAAAAAGCCCCACCCAATGGGTGAGGCTTTTGTATGGTGCCCGGAGGCGGAATCGAACCACCGACACGGGGATTTTCAATCTCAGTTGCTAGCACTGAGATTTCCTTTCATTTCAATAGGTTACAACAACCATCTCTTCCGAAAAGGCCGCAAATTTTGCGGCTTTTTTCGTCTTTTTAACCCATTTCTTCAGGTTTTTTCGGAAAGCCGCATAAAGAAAAACCCCACAAGCTGAGACTGTTTGGCGACGGGATCAGCAGGTGGGGCTCAGACTCACTGAGTGAGTGAATTTCTTTTACAGGGTCATTGTAGCCCTGGTGAAAAAATTCGCAACACCCTCAGGGGTCCCGCTCGCCCAAAAAAACTCCTTTTCGGTGGATTTGGACGAGTGAGCGGCAGGTTTGTACGTCCACCCCTGATTAGAAATGGGTCGCGCCATGGGACTTGGGGGATGCCTCGCTGGGCTTGCCGCTGTATTCGCCCCTCCTGGTGTAACAACCAGGCAGCCCTTGCAGTGGCGATCGCTGCTGCCTGTGGCCAGTACAGAGGATGCTCAGGGGGTCACGCGGGATTATGCCATTGGGGTTGGGATCTCAAGGGTTGCTGGAGCGTGGAGCCATCGAATAGAGCCAGGAAGAGCGCAGGGCTCCGGTACAGCCGGATCGGTCACTGCCTGTACTACGAGACATACCTGGCTCCGGTGACAGTACCAGCTGGCTGTTATGCCCATGGGCACAGCTTTTCACCTGGAGAGCCGTGGCAAAGCTACGGGGATCTAGGGGAAAGACTGCGCCAGCCAGGGGCTGGCCGCTTCGCGGACAGTGTTCGTTGAGTATTGAGTAATTACCCATTCCATTAACTGAGGGCTTGAACAGCCATGAAGACTAAACAGCAAATATGTGAGCAAAACACAGGGACCTTCCCTCCAATAACACTTCAACAATACGAGCACTCAGTGGAAACGTTGCTGGGGCTAGCGAGGACCGATAGCGGTGGAGCTTCGCCTGCGGCGCAAGTCTTATTGAGCTTGTACAACGGTGATCTGTGGAAGGCGGACCTGGCACACATATGTTGCAGCCTGGATTCATCCTACTTTGACCATGCCGTGATTAGTATGCTGGCCAGAGCCCAACTGATGAGAGAACCGCATGATGTCATCCATAACGGTAACCAGCAGTTTGAGGAGCTTGGTCGGCTTTGGCATCACCTCAGGGAGCCACAAGCATGAGTATGGTCATCTCAGTTCTAAATCAGAAAGGGGGGGTGGGGAAAACCACTCTCGCCACCAATCTCGCTGTCGGTATGGTTAAAAATGGGGCAAAGGTACTTCTGATTGACAGCGATCCGCAGGGTAGCGCCCGAGACTGGCGTGCCGCAAACCCTGAAGGAGATTTACCGCTGATTGCGCTCGACAGGCCTACGCTGCTAAAGGGCCTGCCCAGCCTAAGCCGGGGTTACGACCTTGTGGTCATTGATGGCGCCCCACAATTGAAGGAATTGGCTGCTGCCACTATTCGCTCATCAGATCGAATACTGATTCCAGTTCAACCATCGCCATATGACATCTGGGCGACGGCAGATCTTGTTGAGCTCATCAACGCTCGCAAAGAGCTCGTCGGTGAAACATTACGCTCTGCGTTTATTGTTAGCCGGGCTATCCAGGGTACACGTCTGAGCAAAGAAGTGACTGAGGCATTGAGCCATTACTCAACCGATGTATTTCAAAGTCACACCACGCAGCGAGTTTCCTATGCCTCTAGTGCCACCTCGGGCCAAAGTGTCTTTGACACCCCGGATGCCAAAGCTATCGAAGAAATTGAAACTATCGTTGAGGAGATATTTTTATGGCTAAGCTGACTGATGCCGTACAACATAAAACTGCCAGAGACGGCGATAGCCGAGAGTTGCTTATCGCCAAAAGCAACTTGGCGCGATTCGAAACTAAACGGCTGAACTGTGACGTTCCGGCAGATGTCTACAAGAAGCTGCAGCTGAAGGTGATACAGAATGACACTTCCATCACCTTCGTGATAAATCAAATGATCATGGATTACGTTTCATCTGTGTAAACAGGAGGCCTGTCTTATGGTGCTTTATTGGATGCTGGCCACTCTAGTGGCTATCTCTCTGCTGCTCGCAGTCTGGTTATATCCAGGAGCCAAAGATAGAGCAAAAGCAGAAGAATCAACGGCGGACGGCCTTTTGACGGGTAAGGGGCCCGATAAAGAGCCCCCCAACCATACGAGCTAATCGTCCGTGTTATAGATATTACCCGAAATCAGGTTGAGCTTCGGGTCGTTGATAACCTGATAGTGGGGGCTCTTCGGGTCCCAGGGAAATGGTGAGACAGATTCCCCAGCCCGCAGTTGCCCTTGCTCCCTAAGATCTGGCTGGGGGAATTGCACAGGTAAAGCTTCCGAAGCGCATTCGTCGGGCTCCATAGCAGCTTTTAGCCAGCCCAGTGTGGCCAGGACACCAGTCGTTAGCCCCAACAAAACACACGGGGCAAGAATCAACACCGTCAAAAACGGAGACAAAGCTCCTGCCAGGAAGCCCGTCACGCACACGCCCCAAAAGCCCCAGATTCGGCCTGTGGACAAAAGCCACTGAACAGGCACTCCTACCGCCAGAAAAAGCACAACGCCCCACAGGGAAAGATCTAGGGCCTCACAGCTCGCCCCATACAGCAGGGCACTGACTATCAGCGAAAGAAGCCCACTTTTCATACGGTTCATGGTCTAGCCTCCTGCTTAACGAAGAATAGTGCCTCGCCATCACTAACCACTACCGGGGCTTCCAGTGCGTCCTCGCCGTTCATCTTTAACTTCTTGGGCGGCGCATAGAAATAACACCAAGTTGGCAAATGCCTACTTATTTCCTGCAAGAATGCCAGCTCACTGAAGCCCATGAACTGTTTGTTAAATGTGAATACGCTCTTGTCGTAGGGGCTGTAAAAGAATGCATCGCCGATAATTGCTGCTACTTCGGGCGCGCTGGTCTCGTACCTTGGGTCATCCAACCTGAAGCCAAACAGCAAGCAATACTCTACACCTTGGCAATATTCGTCATTGCCACTAGTAACGAACAGGTAGGCACCCGTAGCGTCAGCGTGCTTCTTCACCCAAGTTTCCATGCCAAATGCCCTTGCAGCCTCCTGGGCAGCTTCTGTAAAGGCATCTACAAACTCGGCTCTGGCAACCTCTGCTACCCGGCCTTCTGTCGGCTGCCATGCAACAACGAGGCTTTTCCCTGATGGCTTGTCTGGCTCTAACAGCCATCCCGCCAAATTCAACCCTGCAGTACCGGAACGGGTCAGACCGGGGGAGGGAGTGTAGTAACCCGATATAGCGAATGCTGCACCGTAAGCGGCGCTACTCCTTAGGTCTGAATGAGCATCCTCGGGAATCTCGACATCTCTCAGGCCATCATCGAAACCCGCAGCTCTGGCAATATTCAGCGCCGGTGATAGTTGTTGGTCGTTGGCGATAGGAGCCGCAGAACACCCGGCAAAGCATGTCACTGCGAATGCAATTAGAAGTAAGGCTTTATCCATAAAATCGATTCCCTGCTCTCTCATATTGGAGCGTACCTTTTTTGGGTACAAACAGCATTGTACCCACAATCGGTACAATGCAAAAATCGATCGCTTCGCCAAGATATTCCGCTTTGATCAGCTGGCTAAAACAGGCCAGGACTGATCAAGGTTTAACCATGCGTGAGCTGGCAGAGACCCTCGGAAAGCCCCATTCGTTTGTGCAAAAAGTCGAAACCATGGAGCGTCGACTCGACGTTTATGAGTACACTATCTACTGCCAAGCTTTAGGAGTTGATCCCAAGCGCGGTATCGATATCCTCGCCAGGCCCCTGTAGTGCCCTCTGCCCACTTCCCCATGCCATTCTGTAAGCTCCCGAGCAAGCGCCCATAGCCATTGGCACCCATTGAATTCCAACGAGGCTTTAAGAACAGGCATGATCAATAGCGGGCCTTTTAAAAACCCTGAGATTTACGCCAGGTGGCCGGCACAGTTTTCTGATAGTCGAAAGAATGTCTGAAACGGTTATTTAGTCGCGTGGACAGTAACGATTTGATATTGTCGTCAGCACGAACAATGAAAAGTAAGAAAAGTGAGCGTTCTCTTAATATAGTGTAATTTTTTAGTCTTTACTTCTTCTTGTCCTATTGCAGACTCTAAAAAGTAAGAAAACCACCCCTTCCCTTAATATAGTGTAATTTTTGGGATTCTTACGCAATCTAGTGTAAGTTTTGAAAAGTTACACTAGATATTACCGTGGATAGATTTGTCTGTTTTACCCAGTAATTTAAAAGCCAATCCATCCGGGACCTATCGGAAGCCGCCAAATTACATTCGACCTCCCTTACAAAAGAATTTTGCAGGCCATATCATCCAGCTTGATTTTGGTCTTTTCCCAACCCGGCATGACCTGAGACATCAAGCGATAGAATCGCTCGCTGTGGTTGTGTTCCGCAATGTGACAGAGCTCATGCAAGATCACATAGTCAATACACTCACGGGGGGCTTTTACCAAATGAGGGTTCAATGTAATACGTCCATTGGGTGAACAGCTTCCCCATTGAGTTTGCATGGTCAGGATGCGCAACGGGGGGCGCTCAGTGACCCATAGCGCTTGCTCCAACACTGCATCCAAACGCTTGGAGAAAACTTCTTTTGCACGAGTTTTGTACCAGTCCGTCAGCAACTCTTTGACTTTGAGGGGGTTCTTGCTGCGCACCGACACTTCCAGCTTACCTCTGAGCATTTTGACACCCTGCACCTCCGCAGGGGCTTCAACGACCTTCAGAAGATACTGTTTCCCCAAATAGTAATGGCTCTCTCCGCTAATGTACTGGCGGGGGATAGCATGCTCACGCTGCTTGCGGAAATCCCGCAGCTGTTCATAGATCCAACGACCACGCTTCTTCACTGCCACCAAAATGGCATCTCTGCCTGCACCTTCTGGTGCCGACACCACAACCCGACAGTCAGGGTGCACCTTAATCAGAACTTTGCCTTGAGCCCTCGGGCGCTGAACATGCTCAAAAGGGATACACTCTTCACCGTAGCGAAAAGTCATTAATTGGCGCGCAGAGGCGATGGGGACATTCCGGTGGCTTATTTTCATCAGGACTGAACAGCTCTCAAACCAACGCGGGTGATCTGCACAATCATTTCAACCGCTTTCTTGGCCTGATCCATTCCTCCTCCCGTTGCTTTGCACTCCTGGAATATACGGGGTAGCAGCTTTTTTCGAATATCCGCTTCAATGTTCTGGGGATTGATGAAGTTCTCCGCAACCGAGGTTTCGACCGCCTGATCAATGTCAAAAGCCAGCTTTATCCATTTATCCTGGAGCTGTGTGTGCCCACTGACCAATGCAGGCGTGAGCGCCTCTGGCAATACCTTTTTAAACACACCAAAGTAAGCCTGAGCATGGCGATTACCCGCAAAGACATCAGGGATGTCGCGCAGTCGCCTCTCCTGCACCTGCTCTTCAAACTCACGGAATAACAGGTACTGTTTCAGCGGATGGTCAAACAGCTGCTCAGCCTCTTCAATGGCCTGGCGCAATAACTTAGAAAAAGCCTCCTGAGCATAAGGGTCATCCTGTAACTCCTGCTCAATTGCTTTTGTGACGCGGGTTTTGATGATATCCGTCTCGTTGCGAGTCTTCTCATCCCCCCAATTCTCTGGCGGTTGCGACTGCCCCATCTTGCCCACTTCATAGACACCACCGGGCTCCTTCACCGCGACACCCACCACGTGCTTATCCAGCAGCTTTTTCACCTGGTCGGCATAATCGTCGTAGTCGATCTTCTCCCCAGCATCCCGTTGCACCAATTGGCGCAGGCTGGAGAACTGCTTAACGGTCTCTTTATAATGACG
>JALUYN010000144.1 GCA_027012915.1 Cellvibrionaceae bacterium | reverse complement strand
AAAGCTTTTCCAGCTGGCCCGGGCAGCATCGTTTTTATAGCTGTCTGCCGTCTGGCTCCAGTCATCCCATGTATCAAAGCCGTCATCGCCAAATTCTGATTTGATCGCCATCCCCATCTGGATCCACACATCGCGGTCATCAGACGGTATTCGGCAGAGAGCGCTGGCAACTTCATCCAGCGTACATTGATCGTATTGCATAGAATCCCCCAATTTTTATTCTTAGCGGTAGACCGCAAACCTCACCTGTATAAATTCACATATTTTTTTGGTGATTAACTTGTAGCGGCTGATCGTTGAACATTGACGCAAGGCATGCAGCCAAAAACATCCGGACGAAGCTCTGAGGCATCTACTCGATCGCCCTTTTTCTCCGTCGCGTTTTGAACTTTAAGCGCGTGCTGCGCCGGGATTTTTTTGTCGCGGTGTATCCAATTGTGCACATGCTGTTGCTTCACGGGATTCCCGCAAACAGCGGCAAGCGCAGTCTGTCCTTCAAGCACTAGGACTGCCTTCTTAAGGGCTTCCAATTCACTCATGAGGTCTCCGAAATGAACTACTTATACAACGATGGTTGTAGAGATTACTACAACCACAGTTGTTTGATCAACTACAACATAGGTTGTAGTGTTGAGAGCATGGAATATGATCTAAAGAATAGGCGAACTGCCCTTGGTATCTCACAAGCAACAATGGCTAAGCTAGTGGAAAAACGCGCCGGGGAGGCCTTTACTCAACAGGCATATTCCAAAGCTGAAAAACCAGGGGCAAAATCTGCGTTTATGCATCACATACTCGCAGTTTTGGGCGACCTAGAAGGCAACAGCAATCCCTTGGCTGACAAATTTAATCGTCTGAGCCCTGAGGATCGTCTGGCTGCTGAGCGTTTTGTTGATGCAATGCTTGCCTCTCGAGATAAAGACGGTCCATCTCATTGATGAGCCTGGCTTTTTCCGAATCATTAAGCATATCGACCTTTCGCATAAATCTAATTTGATTGCTATCCATATCAGACGCTTCACTCCTTGTACTCAACGGTCTTCCAGAGCTCGGAAGCAGGTGGTCGTTGAGCAGGCTTAAAAATACTAACTAAAACCGCTGTATAAATAAACAGTGGCTTTCCCTTGATGTTTCTGGCTTTTGGCGCCAGACTCGTCAAGATAAGGCGAAAACTTTTGTGTCGGTATCTAAAATACGACATTGAATTAAATGCCAGCCCCAGGCTTCAAAGGGCCGGAAAAACGGAATTACACAACAAGCAAAGGGAACATTAGGATGAAGCTGGCATTCCTGGCCTTCTCGGCCGTGATCGCAGTATCAGGCTGCGCTACCACTCAGATCGACCCATCAATACCTCAGAACGCATCACTCAAAGCAGATAACTCAGGAAACAACTACCTAGACAAAGTCGTGTTTAGCTTCCCTACACCTGAGCGCACGGAAAAGAATCTTGGTAAGTGTATCGCGCTGTATGTCGACAACGACGATACAGCCCTAAAGGACAGCTCCCGATCCTTCGTAGGAGCTTACACTGGCAATTATTACCGTATCGAGCAGCGCTCGAGCAGTCGTGGCAGTGATGTGCTAAGGCACATCGATAGCGATACCGCAGTTGTGCAAGGAAGAAGCCCTGCTGACTATGTTTTTCTCGGTCTTCCTGTCAAGGCCGTTATTGACTACAAACTCCTTATCGACTCCTCCGGCCCGGAGACTCTTTTGGAGTTTTCAAATCTGAAGCGCGCTCAATTAGACACCGGCGCGGCCTCAAACAGTGGCTTCGTGCCAATCGGAGCCTGGTCATCAGCCGGCCCGACATCAGCGATTGGCGCAATTGACGCAATTCATAGGGACATTCGGAATTGCCTTGATCGCTAAGCAGCCATCAAGGCTATGCGAAATGCGTGCAAATACCCCTAAGGGAGAGATACGGGGATTATTGAGAGTGTCACCCACCACCTGGGGAATATTGGGCTATCAGTGAATATTAGCCATTGGTCGCAGATAAGCGGAAATTACTTGAAACCCTTACAGAACTTTAACTAATCTGTTAACTCAAAGGTTAACTTAATTGAAAATTGTTGATATAGTCCCGGCCGCCACGCGGGAAGAGCTAAAGTCCGAATGGAGACTCGTAACAGAGGCAAGTGACGACAAAGGAAATAGCGCCCTAGCTAAAGCCCTGTCCGGCCTCATGAAAGGAGAGATTGCGGGCTGGAGAGTCCTTTTTGAGAGAGCATCTATTGTTGGACCTAAGGAGCTCCCCCCTGCAAATCGCCATGGAATAGATGAAAACAATGGAATTTGGGAGCTAATCAAAGGCAACTACCGTGTTTTATTCTTCTACGACGAAGGCAAGGTTGTTGTTTGCTCTCATATTTTCAGAAAGAAGCGTCAAAAAACCCCAGTTAGGGAAATAACTAGGGCTATCAGATTAAAAGAGCGGTACGAAACCGCCATACAGAATGGAACTCTAACTCAAGTGAAAAGGTGAAAACACATGACTACTTTCGATCAGTTATTTGAATCTGTAGAAGACTCACCACAACTCCTGGCAGAAGAAGTGAAATTCCAGATTGCTCACATGATTGAGGACAATATGGCCCTCAGCGGAATGAGTAAAGCTGACCTGGCTGAAAAGCTTGACTGCAGCAGAGCATATGTAACAAAAGCTCTTAGAGGGGACAATAATTTCTCCATTCTCGGGCTATCAAAGATGGCTAAAGCTCTTGATGCAGAATTGACAGTCGCCCTAGTTCCAAAGGCTGCAATGCAGCACATGCAGGAGCTTTTTGAAGATGTAATAAGGCACAGAGCAGAAAAGGAGCGCAAAGAGGCTATGATTCACGCCTTTTCGAAAGCTCCTGCAAATGGCAATGTATTTAAACTGAGAGAGTGTTATGACCAGAACGCCCTATCGGCTTGATAACTACTTTTTTACAGAGCTGTCGATAAAAGCTCAGCTTCCAGAAGACCCAGACTCCATCGAGGAGTTTTCAGCTACTGTTGATCCGGACGAGCTGGATATATCGCTCAACAGCAGCCCAGGAAATGAAGAGAACCAGCTATACATTTCACTAACAGTTTCAAGTATAGATGGCGAGGGCGTTGGGCGATTCTATGCCTTTAATATGTCTGGTATGGCAACAGTATCGCTGGCCGAAGAGCTTCCTGACAGCTTTCCTGAGGATGAGGAGCTGTGGAAAGAGCTGGTTTCGGTTAATGGAGCGAATATAGTTTATGCGGCAATGCGCGATCGCTTAGAGGTAGCCACGGGATCAATGCCGTGGGGAAGAGTGTTCTTGCCTCCAGTCTTTACTCGAAGCCTGCTGAATGCTGATTAACTGCCCTATCTCTGCTTCGTCTTAAAGCCTCGCCCTCCCTCGAGATCGGGGCTTTTTTGTGCTCGCATAAATCCCTCCATCTAAGCCCCCTCCCCCCCTTAATACACTACTGAAAACCTTTTAGCTCAATTATTACAACTATAGTTGTTGACACCAATACAACCATGGTTGTATCTTTGGATCATACTGAGACAGCCAAGGAGGAAGGCATGCACCTCGCCCCACGCCAAAAAGAGGCCCTAACGCATCAAGCACACGGTCTCAGTTATATGGAAACCGCTACAGAGATGCACTGCAGCAAAGCCAATGTAGCCAATCTGTTGCGGGAATGCTTTTACAAATTGCATGCCGCAAACACGCGAGAGGCCATCGCCATTGCTATGCAACGGGGGCTAATACACCTGACGCTATTAGCAGCCGTGCTAATGGGCTGCGGCATGGGCGACGACGAATTGATGCGCGCTCGCTACCGCCTGAGACAGACAGGCCGCGTTATGAGAATTCAACGCAACAGCAGACGAGAGGAACTGGCATGAGCATATATCTCCATCCTGAAGCCCAAACACCGGAAAACGTGCGCCAACTCCAGCGTGAAACAGGCTGCATCGCGGTCATCGTTGGCAACCGGGTTGAACTGGTTCAACGCAAGAGTGCGCCCACCGGAGCCACAACAGACCAGCAGCACAGCCAGCCACCGCTCGGAGGAGACGCCGCGTGAAATGTCACAAGTGCAAAGCAACGGTTAAAAGCGAGCACATGGGGCCCGCCACAATCAGCGGTGAAATGTTCATTCCCTGTCAGAGCTGCGGCCACGACATCTACAGCGGCGAACCCCTTGAGGAATGGAGCGACAAAACCCCGCCAATGGATATAGGTGAGATGAGCCCCGCCGAAGAGCTTGAGTTTTACAGCGAAGCGAACGAAAGCCAACCTGATACCGAAGCCCCAACCGGCCAGAAGTTCGACGCCGACAAAACCCAATGGGATCTCACCCCATGGCTCGCCCAGACGGAGGTGGCGGAGGTTTTAACCTACGGCGCAAACAAATACAGCCGTGACAACTGGCGCCATGTACCCGAATCGAAACGCCGCTACACCGCCGCCCTGTTCCGTCACGTTGTTGCCTGGTTGAGCGGTGAAAAGCACGACCCCGAAAGCGGCAAACACCATCTGGCTCACGCCGCCTGCTGCATCCTCTTCATGCTCGAAACGGATCTGGAGGCATAACCATGAACACCCAGGCTATTACCATGCAAGAGGCTGCCAAGCTGCTGAAAATTGGCCCCAACGTGTTATTTCGCATCCTGCGAACTGCCAAAGTGCTGCACAGCAAAGAGCCGCTTAAAAACACGCCCCGCCTGCAATATCTGCAGCTTGGCTATTTCAAAACAAAATTAACCGACTTCAAAACCGGCCCGGTTCGGCATGCACACCTAAAGCCGCTGGTAACCCCGGCCGGTCTGGCATTCATACGCGAGCTATTGGATGGAATGGGAGCAACAAAACCACTGGTACCTACAGAGCAACAACCGGTACCGGGTGAGCAAATGCATGGTACAGAACAAACCGGTTTACACAGCCTGGACACCGGCCAACGGCCGG
This sequence comes from Cellvibrionaceae bacterium, assembly GCA_027012915.1. Next base: position 13,071 of record JALUYN010000144.1, on the reverse strand, counting down.
AACCAACCCGCGGAATCTCTCGGAGTTTTTGAATCTCCAGACGCTGCAATGGACGAATGTGACAGACACCACTCGCACACTAACGCGGATTGATCCGCATAAAACAAGAGGAAGTAACCATGGCGCACCGCCAAGATTTGTTCCTGCACACCGTTAGCCAACTCAGAGGCGGACGCACACAGGAAGAGCTCAGCAAGCAACTCAACGAGATCGTTAACGCCTGCCGCGACACCGGCAAGGTTGGCGAGATCACCCTAAAGATCAAAGTGAAGCCCGACCGTGGCGACACCGGCCAGTACTTCTTGGAAGACAAGGTTGTGCAGAAGCTGCCCGAGTTCGAACGCGGAAAGACACTCATGTTCGGCACCCCAGACGGCAACCTTCAGCGCACCGATCCCAATCAGCACGAACTGCCGCTGCGCTCAGTGTTCGATGAAGAGCAGGAAACCAAGAGCCTGGAGCAAGACGCAGAAACCGTTAAGAAAATTTCTTAAACCATAACCCTAAAGGATCAACATGGACACACTAGAAACTGCAACACCAAGCGAGTTCCAGCCGATCTTCGACGCTGGCAAAGAACAAGTTATCCAGACCGAAGTTGGTGGCATACCGACCTTCATCGTGCCAAACAACATGAAGGTCGAAGCGCTGGACAGGCTGATTCAAGAAACCCGCGAACGCCCCGCCCGCCTAGATCAAACTGTAACTTTGCTAAGTGCAGAGAGCTTTGTTGAGTATTTCAACCGCTACGCTACCGAGAGCAGTACCATATTCGTGGATATTGAGAGCGGCCAGTTTATCGCCGTATTCGATTACCACGAATCTCCCGGACTGCCCGCCTGGAAAAAACACCGCGCAGTCTACTCGTGCCCTCAAACCAAAGAGTGGAACAGCTGGTCACACTTCGACAACCAGAAAATGGAACAGGAAGAGTTTGCCCTGTTTATTGAAGACAATCTCAACGAAATCATCGAGCCCAACGGTGCTCAGATGCTGGAGATTGCGGCCTCACTGAAAGCCAAGACCAATGTCGATTTCAAATCCAGCATCCGATTGGACAACGGCCAGACTCAGTTTGTCTATTCCGAAAAAGTAGACGGACAAGCCGGCGCAACTGGTCAGCTGGAAATTCCTGAGAAAATTAAATTGGCCATTAAGCCCTTCCAGCAAGGCGCACCCTACGAGCTGGAAGCCCGTTTCCGTTATCGAATCACCCAGGGCGGACTGCGCATGTGGTACACGCTGATTCGCCCGCATCTGATCCACCAAGACGCTGTCAACGACGTGTTCAACATGATCAGCGAAGGCAAGAAGTGTGGGCACATTATTCAAGCCAAAGCACCTTAGAAACACATACTGACGGCGGGAAAAACCGCGCCAAACCTTACTTCCCCGCCCTCGCGGCGGGGCTTTTTAACAGGCAAAAACATGAACACTTACTTTGCATTGATGGCTGAATTCGAAACTGCGCAGATCCCATTGAAGGATTGCTGTGAAAAATATTTCGGTCTGGCCTACAAAGAAGCATGCCGCAAGGCGGCAACGCAGAACCTGCCGGTTCCCGTTTTTCGTTGCGGCTCAACGCGTAGCGGCTGGCTCATCGATGCAAAAGAACTGGCCGATTTTCTCGACAAGAAACTCGAGCAAGCGCGGAAAGACTGGAAGCGCATGAATTCAGAAGCCGCCTGAATAGGCTTTATTGGGGGACATAGCACAATGCAAACCGAAGCACTCAAAAAGGAACTTAGCGGACTCAGAGAACTTTTCGCGCAACTAGAGCAGTGGTCCATCGCTGCCGCACAAGAACTGCAAGAACTTCTCGATGACACTATCGAAAGTGGCAACCCAGAGCCAACAGGCACCCGCCTTCTACTGGACGAACACAGCAAGCTGATGAGAACCATCTTAGGGACACCCGAAAAGCAGGAGCGCAACGATGAGCAAAACGAAACCAACAAAAATTCGCAGAAACACACCCAGACCAATCGCACGCAAGGGCAGAGCCTTGAGCCGCGATTTTCGTCTCTCCAAAGAGCTGTCTGAGATTCAGGAAACCCTCGAAGACTTGTTCAAGGGCCAAGTCTATCTGGCCACACGAGAGTTATAACTCCAAGGATCAGCAATGGATTGTTACCGAATCACTCCACAGTTCGCCATGAATTTTGGCGGGCTGATCGTAGACAACTTTGCCGGCGGCGGCGGTGCCAGTACCGGCATTGAGGCTGCACTGGGTCGCGCCGTCGATATTGCGGTAAACCATGACGAAGAGGCCATTTCACTACACACGGTCAATCACCCCAAGACTCGCCACTACTGCGAAAGCGTGTGGGACGTTAATCCCCGCGAGGTGTGCGACGGCCGTGACGTGGATCTGGCGTGGTTCTCCCCGGATTGCCGGCACTTCTCCAAGGCCAAGGGCGGAACACCGGTGAGCGCCGGTGTTCGCGGCCTAGCTTGGGTTGTCATGCGCTGGATCGGTACCGTCCGCCCTAAGCTGATATTCCTCGAAAACGTGGAAGAGTTTCGTACCTGGGGGCCGCTGATCAAAGACGGCAAGGGCAATTACCAGCCATGCAAGCGCCGCAAGGGCCAAACCTTCAACGCCTTTATCAATGCGATCGAGCGCCACGGCTACCAGGTGGAAACCAAAGAGCTGCGCGCTCGGGACTACGGCGCCGCAACAATCCGCAAGCGCCTGTTTCTGGTTGCTCGCTGCGACGGCCTGCCAATCGTGTGGCCAAAGCCTACCCACGGGCCCGGCCTGCTGCCATACGACACTACAGCCAATCACATTGACTGGAGTGTTCCGGTACCGAGCATCCTTGGCCGCCAGAAACTGCTGGCAGACAACACCATGCGACGCATTGCCTTGGGTTTGGAGCGCTTTGTTCTGAATCACGAAGATCCATTTATCGCGCCCCTGGACGAGCAACAAGCAGCCTCATACATCACCCGTATTGGCCACACCGGCTGGAACCAGAATGGCATGAGCTACGACGCACGCGAGCCCCTGACCACGATCACCACCAAGGGCGAGCACTGCCTGGTTACCGCGAGCATCATCAAGCACTTTGGAGGCGTGGTCGGTACCTCGATCGATGAGCCAATGCCAACCGTTATGACCCGGGGCACTCAGAACCAGATGCAAGCCAGCTACATGGTGAAGCTGCGCAACAATCAAACCGCACAGGATCTTAGGGAGCCCGGCCCAACCTTCACCGCCGGCGGTGGCCATGCGGCAAATGTGTCGGCCTTCCTGGTGAAGTACTACGGGACCGCCGTTGGCCAGCCGGTCAACGAGCCGCTGCATTCGGTAACCACCAAGGCCCGCTTTGGCTACGTCGCAGTGGAGCAGACACAGCTACCGCTGACAGATGATCAGCGCTACAGCGCCTGGTGGGTGGCTCGACTACAGGAACAGTACGGAAGCGATAACGAGACCGACCGCACCCAGCTGCCAGCGCCCCGCCCCTCCATGATTGCCGTCCGCGGCTACATCGTGGTCGATGTGGGAATGCGCATGTTCACGCCGCGAGAGTTATACAGCTGCCAGGGCTTCCCCGCGGATTACGTTATCGATCGCGACGGCCAAGGTAACCCGATTACCAAAACCCAGCAGGTCGCCAAGTGCGGCAACTCGGTATCACCGGTGGTGGCCGAGGCCCTGGTAAGAGCAAACATCGAAGCAACTGCGGAAGTGAGCGCAGTCGCATAAAGACTTACGGTCCTCCACTCACTACTAACCATGCAACTTAAAAGCACGGTTGAGTTTGTGAGGTGCGTAGTGGCAATGGAGGACCACCCCTTACGGCCCAGCACTGCCAACAAAGACTGTGTCGATAATGGATAGACCAGTGCTAGGCCTATTTGAATTGGAGTGAGATATGACACGGGAAGAATTTGATCGAACAATTTTCAGCTCAGGAATGAAATGCAAGCACAAAGACGGTGGAACATATCCAGTTGTGTCTCTCGATTTTGAAGAGGCGCTACTGGGGATTGACCGTTACGACGACCCAAATGATTTGAGCTGGGTTCGCTGCGAAAGCGTTGAGATTGTGTGAAGCGGTACGACTGGAGAAGTTAGAAATGAGTAACCCACAGGGGGGAAATGATGAATCCATTTACAGCAGCAGCAAACGGTGAGAGATATTGGTGGCAAAGTGAAAAGCCAAAACTGATAACCTGCCCTGAGTGCAAATCTAAAAATGTTGATATGACATGGATAACCCCAACATCCTTGCCTGAGTATCAATGCGGCCACTGTAATGACTGCAACGAAACTTGGAACGAGTGTAGTAGAGACACATAACCCCGCGATAAAACGCGGTGCGTAGTGGAGTCGTTTTTGATTGCATTGTTATGCGTTTTCTGGAGGACAGGATGAGTGTAGAACTTACAAGTAAACAAGTTAAATGCCGCAAAAAACATCGGTGTGATTGGTGTGGAGAGGTGATTGAGGCGAGTTACGAAGCCCATTATCGCACCGGTATTCATGACGGGGAATTTTTCACAGAATACATGCACCCCGAATGCTGGGATGCCCTCGGTAAAAGCGATTTAGGGTATGACGATAATTATTACCCTATGGATCAGCAGCGCGGCAAGACCTATGACGAGAGCCACACATAACCACAAGCACAACGGCTCGAAGAGTCCGTTTGATGCGCCTTGTTATGTTGTTTTTACTTGGAGGAAATATGAATTATCAAAACCAGACTGACAACCGTGACGAAGCAGCTAGAGAGCTTGGCGTTCCCTGCTCGTATCTTGACTACTACGCATGGCCGCAAAGTTTTGGATCAACTGCTGGGCCATTTGGCGGTATTGGTGGGCAGGCCATAAGTTCGTTCACAATAGAAGCATATGCAAACGGGAGAGAAGCAGTTATTTTTTGCAAACAAAGGCGACTTAAAAAAGTGGACAACTTTGAGCCAATGATGCGGATTTAACACATAACCCCGCATTCACGGGCCTGTCCCGTGCAATGTTTTGTTATGTGTTTTCAGGGCGGTGATGTTAGGCCTCTAATGGCCGAAGCTGCGATGTCGCCGAAAGAAATAATAGCAGCATGAATATCTAAATAAATGTCTAAAGGCGGTTGAAATGTCTAAACAGGAAATAAAGTGGATTGATCTGGATATTAAAGACCGCTCAACGTGGCCGAAATTAAATATTGAAAAAGTTTTAATAGAAACAGGCTGGACAAAATATTACGCGCGGCTTGTTGATAATGATTTGCACGGTGGATTTACATTCGAAGCAAACGAAAATCCGTTTAGATGCGTTGAAATGACGACTGTAAAAAGATGGTGCCGAATTTAGACACATAACCTTGCCATAAACGGCTGAGGTACGAAGTCCGTTTTTTAATGGCGTTGTTATACGCCAAGGAGTTGATCTAATGAGCAAGAATTTACACATAGCGACAAGCCCATTAACCGGAACGATATTTTGTGGAAATGTATTGAAAGATGGGCGAACGTGGGGAGCAAATAAAAAAGACGTAACCATTGAAGCTTTAGTTGCTGTAGCGGAGCACGCGCTTCATTTTGGCAAGCCAGTTGAAATTAGCAAAGCTGATGGTACGCCAGAATTTAGAATTACGGTTGAGAGGCTGTAGGCGTATAACCCCAAGCTCACTGCGCGAACGAAGCGCCAGCGTAGTGAGTCCAGTGCAGATTTTTGTTATGTGTTTTTTAGATAGGGTGATTTATGAAAGATATTGATTCCCATTTTTGGGTGAGTGATGTTGCAAAAAGATTACCGGTTGAGCTGTTACCAAAAAATCCAACATGGTCGGCTTTATTAATCGCTATTACACAACTAAAAACAGAGCGAAATAATGCTATTGCAGAAACCGAACATTTAAAAGCAGCGATAAAAGAAACGATAGAAGAAAATTTAGATCTAGCGGACGGCGAAAACTGCACGCTAATCAAACTAAAGAAGTCTATCTGTTACGATGATTTTCAGCCGCTTACAGATGAAGAGATTGCATTTCAACGATGGTGCGACTGACCCCTAACGGGGCCAGGGAAGCAATGAAAAGCGCCGGGAAGCAACCGGCAATTAGAGAATAGCAGTACCAAGTAAACGGTATATCAGTCGAAGGTATGAATTATGAAACGAGCTCAGAATCTCAAGCGCGCCAGCCGTATCATGAAGGGCCTGGTAATTAAATGGGATGACCCCGCGCCACTTAAAAATAAAGGCGCAATCATCAATGACCAGGTAACACATAAGAACGCGGTTCTACGCTTGGAAGTCTCCGCGATCTGGCGTCAGCACAAACGCTGGATCACAGAAGCTCAACCCTTCCTGTGGCGCGTGACCGTCACCACCGTCTTCAGCTATGAGAACGGTACCGACCAACATGAGTCACGCCTTTTTATAGGCCGGTACCGACTAATGGATATTGCCGAAGCCTGCGAACCAGAGATCAGGGATATGCTCAAATACGGGAAAAACCCTACGATGTCGCACTTCAGTTGCGAATGCCTGGGCAACAGAGAGGCCAGAGATTCAGATTACAGCGACTACGAAGCGGCATAGGCTATTCCGGCCAACTCAACCACTCCCAACCCTCGTACCTATCAACCACCCCATGCTCATGCAGATGCGTATAGCGCTGCAGGCTGGACCACGATCGATGCCCCGTAACACCTGACACCTTTGGGATATCCCACCCCAGCTCGAACATATGGCTGGCTGCCTCATGTCTCAAATCGTGAAACCTGAGATCTTGGATTTTCAGCAGCTTACAAGCCCGGGTAAAGGACGAGCTGATTGACTTGCTGTTGTATGGAAATATCAGCGGCTCATCCTCAGATTTTGGCTGACGCTGCATGATCTCCCAAGCACGATCCGGTAGAAACACCCAGGTATCAATCTTCTCCCGCGGGTGCTTCATATCACGTACCAGAACCCGCCTTTTCACCTCGTCCACATCATCCCAACGGATGCGGCAAATCTCTTCCTGCCTGCGACTGGAAAATATAGCAAACAGAACAATATCCACCATAGGGAGAGCCCCCGTGGATCCACGCCAATATTCCAGAAGCCGATCCAGCTCTTTCAACGTAGGGCGCCGATCTCGCTCATTGGAACGGCCGATCAGCCCCTCTTTGCGACACAGGTAAGCAGCATCATCGATCACATCGAGACTCAACGGCATATCCCGACCAATACGGCACGATCTGAATGCATTACGCAGCCAGATCAAATCATTATTCACCGTAGAAGCACCCGCTCCCCCTGCCCGCCTTTCACGGACATGAGAAACCATCTGCGCAGAGGTCAACCTCAACGCATCCAGCTTTTTAAACCCAGGGTAATCGATCAGAAAATTCACCGTCGCCAGCTTGGAACGACCAAACTTGGATTTACCGTCAAAATCATCCCGGTACCATTCCAACACCTGACTCACAGACACACCACGATGCATAAGCTTTTCCAGCGCACCTGGCACTTCCAGCTCAGTTTCGCGCCGTTTGGCCCACGACTGAGCCATGGTTTTTTTGTCGAACGTCTCCGATTCCGTGTAGACTGTTTCCCCATCGCGATAGATCCTAATCTGGGCCGTGTATCTGGTTCCAGATTTCCGCTTTCTCGCCGTAATTGTCGCCATAAAGCACCACTTAATTTGCTACCAAAATCTTGGTAGCAAAATGGTAGCAACAAAATAGCGATTTCGCACACTTTTACACAAGTTCACACATTCTCACGCATGAAAGAAAACCCTTTAATATCAAAGGAAGGCCCCGAAAACACTGGCACACAAGCATTTACGAGGGCTAGACGCTTCTCCGTTGCTCCGATGATGGACTGGAGCGACCGCCATTGCCGGCACTTGTGGCGGATTATCTCCAAGAACGCTTTTCTCTACTCAGAGATGGTTACCACCGGCGCGCTGATTCACGGTGATCGGGAGCGTTTCCTGCGTTTTCACCCTGCCGAACACCCATTGGCACTGCAACTGGGGGGCAGTAGCCCCGAAGACCTGGCGGCCTGCAGCAAAATGGCTGAACAGTGGGGGTATGATGAGGTGAATCTCAACTGCGGCTGCCCCAGTGACCGGGTGCAAAACGGCATGATTGGCGCCATCTTGATGGGCCATCCCCAATTGGTGGCCGACTGTATTAAAGCTATGCAGGATGCGGTGAGCATTGATGTTACGGTAAAGCACCGCATTGGTATCGACGATATGGAGGACTATTCAGGCCTCTGTAATTTTGTGGAAACCGTGGCAAAGACCGACTGTCAGACGTTTATCGTGCACGCGCGGAAGGCCTGGTTACAGGGCCTGAGCCCGAAAGAGAACCGGGAGATTCCGCCCCTGCAGTATGGCATGGTGCATCAGCTAAAGCAGGACTATCCCGAACTGGAGGTCATTATTAACGGTGGCATTACCACCCTGGAACAATGCCAGTCGCATCTGGTCGAATCAGAAGAATATGGTGTGCAACTGGATGGCGTAATGGTTGGTCGAGAGGCCTATACCAATCCCTATATGCTGGCGGAAGTGGACCAGCAGCTTTATGCCGACGACCGCCCAATTGTCACCCGCACAGAAGTCGCACAGCAGTTTATCGACTACTGCCGTGAAGAAATCACACAGGGCACGCAGCTAAAGCATATGTCCCGCCATGTTCTTGGACTGTTCCAGGGAGTTCGCGGTGCCAAAATGTTCCGTCGCCATATCAGCGAGAATGCCCACAAACCTGACGCCAGCATCAGTATTCTGGAAGATGCGCTGGCACTCGTGGACGAGACCCGAAGCTATGCTTAACAAGTTAAAACTGCTACTGGAAAACTGTTTCCCAGAGGAAGCTGAAATTGAGGACGAGCACCGCAAGAGCCATTTGGCCGCGGCTGCACTAATGGTAGAGATTGCCACGATCGACGAGCACTTTGACGAGCGCGAACTGGCCACGCTGACCCAGGAGATCGAACGTCAATTTCAGTTGCCACAGGACGGCATCAAGAAACTGGCAGAAGAAGCCCGCAGTCGCAGCAAAGAATCCACATCGCTCTACGATTTTACACAACACATCAACAGCGAGTTTGATCAATCAGAAAAGTTCGACCTGCTGGTGGGCATGTGGCGCATTGCCTATGCCGACGGCAGTCTGGACAAGTATGAAGAATATATGGTGCGCAAGGTGTCCGAACTGATCTACCTGGCTCACGGGGATTTTATTCGGGCCAAGCAAATTGCGCGTCAGGGGTAATCTGAAATCACTCCAAATAGTTACTGTGATCTCGGTCTACGCCAGGTCGACGACAATTGGTTTTTGAAAGGGAATTAAAATCAGCAGTTTTCGAGGGTGTTGACGAGATCGCGGAAGGTATTGGCGTTTTTGTCGTTGAGATCCATTAGAATTTTATGGGCCTCGATAACCTTGGTTTTGGTTCGACACTCGTCCAGATCGCCTTCAGGCAGGTAGACATCCGCTGACAGAGTTTCTGCCATGGAATCTACAATGGTAAAAATCTCAGCAAATCCCATACATTCCAGCAATCGATTGATGCCTGCGGCGGTACTGAGGATGGTAGGCTGATCTTCACCGCGGGCCTTGGCCAACAGCGAAATTTTGGCCATCAACCCCAAGGTTGTGCTGTCGATGGCTTCGGCCTCGGTCAAGTCAAAGATCACCGCGCAAAAATTGTCGCTGGCAAACATATCTTCGATATAGGCATCAAAGGACAAGCACAGGGTCAGGCGCACATCACCAGACATTTTAATCACGTTAACGCCATCGTGATCGGCAACGCCAATTTTTCCCGGTTTCATAAATAGGATCTCCCGCCAGAGCCTTAGCCACTGTCTACGCATGGTAGGCAGATCCAGGCTCTACAAACTGACGGTCAGTTTCGGTTAATACTCAAGATGGCAATGTCATCCGGTGCATTGTCCAGTCGATCCAACATCAAAGCTTCCGACACACCGGTAAGACTGCCATCACAATCAGTCAGGTACTGTAGCAATAGCGCTTCTTTGTCCAGCAGATCCGTTGCGGGCATGATTTCCAATATTCCATCCGAAAAGCCTACTAATGATGAGCCTTTTGGGAAATCCGTCTCATAATACTCCCATGTTTGGTCCGGGAAAATACCCAAAGGTCGGCCTTTACCCTCCAGATATCGGGCATTTCCGTCTTGTATCAGTACCGGCAATGGTAAATGACCGGCAATTGAGTAGAAGAGCTTGTTTTCGAGGGTATCCACAACTCCGGTAAAACAGGTCAGATGGTGCTCGAGATTTGAATCCATCAACGCTCGATTGACCCGTTCCAGGAAACGGTTTTCAACGGCGCGCTCCGAGTCCTCGGCAACAAATGAGAGGTATTCGCTCTCCAGCTCTCGCGCCACGTACTTAAGCCATACGGTAGCGAACGCAGAAGATGAGCCATGCCCAGAGACATCGGCCAGGTAGAACACCAGGTAGCGCTCACCGATGGTGGCAATATCAATGAAATCGCCGCTGAGGAACAGCGAGGGAATCACCCGGTGCTCCAAGGAGTAGTCATCTAACACAAAGGGAGACTGCGGCAGTAACTGCTGCTGGACCTGGCGCCCCGCTTGCTGATCACGCTGCAGAGTCATGAGGTGATCTCGCAGCTGCAGATTGGTCTCTTCCAGCTCGTCGCGATACTGCTCATTCTGGCAGCGCAGATCTACCCGCTCCAGGCTCTTGTTGACCGCGTGGACCAGAACTTCCATATCCACCAACGGTTTGATCATATAGTCCGCCGCGCCCAATCTCAGGGCCTCTACCACATCGCCCATAACGCCAACTCCGGAAATAACGATAACCGGGGTTTCTTCTGGCTCTTTGTTGATCTCCGAAAGCAGCTGCAAGCCGTCCATATCCGGCATTTTCAGATCAGTGAGCACCAGGTCAGGCTTGTGTTGATTGTAGAGAGACAGGCCCTGTTGGCCTTGTTCGGCTTCGATGATGTCAAATCCGGAATCTTCGAGGTAGGCAACCACACTCTGACGGACAATGGTGTCGTCGTCGACAACCAGCAATTTCCGACTTATTTCTGGCATTAACCAAAAACTCCAGACAGACGCAGACAATTAGGAAGGATTCGTTATTCTGATAGCTTGGGCGACAGCGAAAATAGCGCCAGCAAGCCAATCAACAGTACTCCTATAAAAATCAATGTACAAGCTGTTCAGAGGGCTTTTTTTGGGGTAAATTCGCTCAAAGTTCGCACAATTTTGAGCGGGCTTTTGTCGCACGTTTACGTTCGTCTGTAAAACTGACCGACCCTGTACCAAGATAATGATCAAAAACATCAATATAGGGACTACACGATGAATCTAGCCAGTCGCGAATACAGCGAAAAGCGCAACTTCCACCGTATGCAAATCGGCTCTCCTGTGACCATTACCCTGCCCGACAGCGGTGAAGAAATCACTGGAAAATGCCTGGACCTCAGCGGTGGTGGCATGTCCGTGGAAATTGATCGCGTTCTGCCCGCCGGCATTGAGCTGAACATCTGCATCATGCCACCGGTTGGCCTGACCCCGATGCTCAATGCTCGCACCCAAGTAAATCGCGTGGAAAGCGCGCCTAACGACACCTGTGTTCTGGGCCTAGAGATTGTCGAAGTTCTGCCGACCGAAGCCGTCGCAGAGTAAAATTCGCGCAATCCATAGCTGAGCTGCAACACTCGGCTCACAGTATCATCCCTCGGATGAGGGCTTTCTGCCCTCATTAGTTTCTCTTTCTGCCGCCACTTTCCGGTATAGTTCCCCATTTCCCTGGGTTACCCCGATGCGTATTCTGTTGTTGTCAGCCTATAACGCCGTCTCTCATCAATACTGGATTGAAGGGCTGGTCGGACAGTTTCCCGAGTACCACTGGGAGATACTGACTCTTCCCGATCGCCATTTCAGCTGGCGCTTGCGTGGTAACAGCCTTACCTGGGCCATGGGGAACAAACGTGAACTTCTGGAACAGCACTGGGACCTTATACTGGCGACATCCATGGTGGATCTGTCTTCGCTGCGGGGCATGGTTCCCGCACTGGGCCAAATCCCTACCCTGGTATACTTCCACGAGAATCAATTTGCCTATCCCCGCTCGCAGTATCAGACCCACAGTCCTGTAGAACCCCAACTGCAGAGTATCTACACCGCCCTGTGCGCTGACCGACTGTTGTTCAATACCGAGTACAACCGCACGACCTTTCTCGACGGTGCCAAGCAACTGCTGAAAAAACTACCCGACCATGTCCCTGCCGGAATCGTGGAACGCCTTGAGAGCAACAGCGAAGTACTGCCAGTGCCTCTGGCGCATGACGTGCCGTCGCATTCCGCCAAAAGACAAAAATCGGCGCTTCAGATCACTTGGGCAGCTCGCTGGGAATACGATAAAGGACCGGAGCGACTACTCAGTATCTTGCAGAGTTTGGAGTTCAGAGGCATCGACTATCAGCTGTGCCTGCTGGGACAGGCATTTCGACAGCGCCCAAAAGAGTTTGACCAGATCGAATCTCTGTTTTGCCATCGTATGGTGCAGTTTGGCTTTGCCGAATCGCGAAAGGTCTACCTGAATTGGCTGCTGCAATCAGACGTTATTCTTTCCACATCCCATCACGAATTTCAGGGGCTATCCGTTCTGGAAGCCGTTGCTTGCGGTGCCGTGCCGGTATTGCCTAACGAGCAGTCCTACCCTTGTTTGTTTGGCAGAGAGTATCTCTACGACGGAGATGAAGAAGCGGTCGAGCAGCTGGTGCAATTGGCTAAGGCAGAGAGAGGTTCGGTTGCCCCGTCGGTTGATCGTTTTCGGTGGGAGCACTGCCGTGGTCGTTATCGGGAACTGTTGGAATCTGCGACCGAGCGTGGCTAGGTTTCAGACTCTTTTCAGAGTATCCCGTCATTCCCGCTAAAGCGGGAACCTCCTGAATTTGGCAGCACGCCGGACGAGGTCCCCGCTTTCGCGGAGATGACGTTTACCTAGGGCCTGTTCACACTAAATTTGATAAAATCAGCGCCTATGGAAATTACAAAAGCGCAATTTAAAATCATTGAGCATTTGCTCCCAATACAACGGGG
>JALUYN010000143.1 GCA_027012915.1 Cellvibrionaceae bacterium | reverse complement strand
CGGAGTAGAGTTTTAGGTTGGATTTCGCCCAGCTGGGCGACTTCGTTTTCTTTGCGCCGCGCAAAGAAAACGGAAGCAAAAGAAAGCGCGCCCTGATTCACTGGCCTTCGGCTTCCCTCGCTCCGATTTGATCCTGCGGGTCGGCGTAACGCGCGTCCTGCGCGATACGCCTAAATCGCACTTCCTTGTGCGATTTACCCTTGTCTCAATTCTCCACTCGGCAGCTCATACGGGACCCAGGCTGCCACATTCAAATTCAGCCCCCTTACCCACCGCAAGGTGTATCACCAAAAGCAAAAGAGAGTAATCTCAACCGGGAAACCCAAAAATTTTAACTCGTCCACTAGGACGAACTTATGCTTAAAACCGTTCAGTAAATGAGGAAGAGAATAGCCCATTGTCAAACCTTCTTCAGCAAATACAAAAATTGCTCCTCAGATTCCTCCGACTCCAATAACTCGTGCCCGAGAAACTGACAAAACTGAGGAATATCCCGACGCGTCGCCGGATCCGTAGCGATCACCTTGATTCGATCGCCACTGGTCGCCTCGCGGACCACCTTGTGCAACAACATCACCGGTTCGGGGCACATTAACCCGGTAGCATCCAATTGATGCTCAAACTTCCAATCCACTGTGACTACCTACTTCCACTACTCACATATTTATTCGATTTAACCAGCAACAAGCATTGCGAAAACAGATGGGCGCCCGCTAAGATTGTGCTGAGTAATTTCCAACAATGTACCACGGAACCCCCTATGATCAGTGTATTAATTGAACGCAATATCGCCGTTGATATGGCAAGCACCTACGAAGCCATGGCGAAAAGCACCCTGCACCAAGCCTATCAAGCGCCGGGGTTCGTCAATGGCGAAACCTTTTCAGATATCAATAATCCCTTGCGACGCTTTGTGCTGTCCAAATGGCGCAGCGTGCAGGACTGGCACAACTGGGCTCACTCCGATCTGCGCAAGAATCAGATGAATGAAATTAACCTGATTCTAAGTGAACCGGAAAAGATCTCTATTCTAGAGAACAATTGATTTCTGGCTTTGTTGTTTAACGAACAAAGCCAGCAATGGCATCCGCGGCCTGCAGCAGATGTTGATCTTGGGTGAAGCCCGATTTTACCCGGGGTTTCAGGTCGTGGTTACCATCCTCCAACCACAAAAACTCCAGCGAATCCGCCAGCTTGTATTCTTGTACTTCTTCGCGATTGCCCATGGGGTCGCGAGTTCCCTGAATCATTAATCCTCGAGTCTGCAGCGTCTCAAGGTGCTCCGTACGGGTTTTCTCAGGCTTCCCCGGCGGATGAAATGGATAACCAAGACACACCAGACCCGCCGCTTGCAATTCATCACACAGTATCGACGCCATGCGCCCACCCATGGACTTACCGCCAATCAGGGGTTGTCGATGACGCAACGTTTCATAAACATCGCGCCAGCAATCCAGCAGTTTCTTCTGGCCGTCCGGCGGGCGTTTCTTACCCGTTTCACGGCGCTCTGCCATATAGGGAAACTCAAACCGCGCCACTGCCACATCTCGCTGCAACAGCAACTCCGTCATCTGCTCCATAAATGGGCTGTCCATAGGAGCTCCGGCGCCGTGGGCCAGAATAATCAGAGGCCAGTTCTCTTGACCTTCTACCATCAGATTGTGGCTACTGCTCATACGCTCCACTCTGCTTTGCATCTATTTCAGTCATTAGGGACACGGTTTCCATAGACGAGTCGAACACAATAACCACCTCGCCGCGCTTAATTTGCGCCAGCACTTGTTCCACCTTGTCCTGGAGACTTATTTCTTCAATCCCGTAATCGGTACCCTCGCGGGTAATAAACTCTTCCACCAAACTGTTCAGGGCATCACTGGACAATTGGTTGTAGGGAATGATCAATTGCTGGGCTCCGGCTTGCGGAACATCAGCGTCATGCGATCGCTCTCCCCGATACTCAGATAGTAGTCGCGGTTTTCATCTCCCAGTCGCAAAGACGGCGGTAAGGTCCACACCCCTCGCGGGTGATCCGTCGTATCTTTGGGATTGGCGTTAATTTCAGAACTGGCGACAAACTCAAGGCCAGCCTGCTCAGCCAACTGCTTCACCTTGGCCTCTGTGACATAACCCGACGTGTTCATATCCTCTAGCGATGTTCCTGGTTTTGCACGATGCTCTACCACTCCCAGAATGCCGCCAGGTTTGAGCACGATGTAAAACTCTTGAAAGGCACTTTCGGCGTATCCGGCTTTGAGCCAGTTGTGCACATTGCGGAAGGTCAAGACCTTGTCGGCACTGCCCGCCGGAGCGGAGGGTCTGCCAGACGGGGGATAAAAAGACGTCAGCTTGGCATTTCCATAGAGATTAGAAGCCGACACCAGTTTCTTTTGGAAGCGCTCACGCGAATTCAAAAAGAACGCCTTTTCCATAGCTGGCGAGAAATGAGCTGCGTAGTAGCTGCCCTCAGCGTTCAACCAGGGGCCCAAAATCTCTGCGTACCAGCCACCACCGGGCCAAATTTCCACCACCGTATCCGTAGCTCGCACCTGAAAGAATTCCAGGGTAGCTTGAGGATGACGGTAAACATCCCTGGCAGCATAGACCTCGGTGCGAGTATCACTGCCGATAAAGCGTCGCAGCCTCTCATCACTTACCGCCGTGGCAGATATCGAGACAACCAGCAATATAAAAGCACAGACAATTTGCTTCACCATAATTTGCGTCATGACAATGACTCCTAAACGATCAACGCCGAGATTATGAACCAGACTGTTCCGGGGCCTCAACAACTTCTATACTTGATATCACAAACCCCACCAGGGGAAACCACCAGTTAGGAAAGACTAAATGAACCGATCTCTTGTGCTCAGTATTCTCAGTGAAGATAAACCCGGCGTTGTCGAAACCCTTGCCGCAGCCATAAGCGAAAATGGCGGTAGCTGGCAGGAGAGTCGCATGACGCACCTGGCGGGGAAATTTGCCGGTATTCTTCAGGTGAATGTGGCCGAAGAGAATCTGGCTGAATTAAAGACTGCTCTCAGTGCGCTGGACAGCAAAGGTATTGCCATTATCGTCGCCGAGGTTAGTGAAGAAGCCACTGCGGACGTTACCAAAGCCATGCACTTCACGCTGGTGGGCAATGATCGCACCGGTATCGTCAAGGAACTGTCCCAGGCATTTGCCAGCCACCAGATCAATATGGATCAGTTGGAAACCGACTGTTCCAGCATGCCTTGGACAGGCGATCCTATGTTTACCGCTCGCGGGACTTTGAATATTCCCGAAGATGCCAATTTGGACAGTTTGCAGGACCGTCTGGACGATATCGCTGACAAGCTCGGGGTTGATATCGAGTTGGATGAAAAAGCTGGCGAGGCCGTGGATTAA
>JALUYN010000142.1 GCA_027012915.1 Cellvibrionaceae bacterium | reverse complement strand
GAAGGGACGGAAGGTTGTGGGAATCTGCGCGTCCAGCTCGCGCACCACCAGCATGCGCTCGCGGCGACACATGGCAGACACCAATCCCAACACCGCCGAACCGGCAACACCCGCCACAGAAGTACCGAAGGCCAGCCCCAAGCCCTTGATCGGCGCAGCCAGACCTTCGCGAATGGCCTGAAGTTCAGTAGAACCCTCGAGCGCGACTACTGCGCCTTTCAAGGTATCCACCATACCAACGAAGGTTCCCAACAGCCCGAGCATGACCAAAAGGCCTGTCAAAAACGGCGTCAATGCGGGCGCGGGCATGGGGACTTTATCCCCTTCAATACGCAGTCGCACTGGGTTGCGCAGAGACCGGGGCAGTCCTTGCAGCCATGTGTCAAACTGTAAATCCGAAGTCTGCTTTGCGCGCTCAAGTGCCTGACGCAAGGTATCGGTATTGCTGCGAAACCGCAGCAGCTCAGCGAAACCTGCCACATAGGCCGCACCAATCACCAGGGTAATTATCAGTGCAAAAGCATCGGAGTTGGCAAACACCCAACTCATCCAGATAATCGCCAGTGCGCCCACGGCAAAGGCCGCGGCAAATAACAGTCTTGCCATAAACGTCTACTCTAATCCGTATTCCACCGCTTCCAGCAGGCCAATCACCGGCAACAAGCGGACTTCTAATTCTGCGAACAACAATTCCTGCATATCTGTTCGGAAGGTCTTCAGCCACTGCGGTACCTCACCGCTTACGGCCTGTTCTCCCGAAGCGTTGTGCAATTGCTCGAAACGCTTTTTCAACAAACGGGGCACAACCCCAAACAGTTCTTTGGCGTGGGGAACCAGACTTTCTCCCAACGCTGTATCAATGGCCGCAAGCTGCGCCATTTCTGGTGACGCCCCGGCAACGGCTTCGCGCATATTCGACCACAAGGGCAGTATGCGATAGTCCATCTCTCGTTGCTGAGCCATATAAAAGCGCTGATAGGGTTCGTACTCTGGAGCGCCATCTTCCACTTTCAGTACCGGCATCTTGAGACGACCGGCTTTTTCCGGATCCCCAAAACTGCGATCGATGACCTCTTCAATACCCTGCCGCACGGCGTCAAAATCCTGCTTCAACGTCTGTTGCAGCTCACCACCCGATTGGCCGGCTTCGAAAGACACATTGCGGTGTGCCTGAGCGATATTGATGGAATCAGACAGCCCAATGAGCCGACTCATACGCTCGGCGAAATTGTCATTGGAGAGCTCCGCATCAGACAACCCAAGACTGGTCAAAAAACGTACCAGCACCGTTCCGGAGAGGGCTGACTTGCGAGGAGGCGCAACCATTTACGCGGCCATCAAACCTTGCATACGCGCCGCCACATCTCCCGGGATAGGCATTGACGAGCGAGAGTGATTGTTCACATTCACCGCGACAGATTCCAGCGTAACGCAGGTCTTGCCGTCTTGCTCAATGGTCTGCAGGGTTACGAAGGAGCTGTTACCAACCCGTTTGATCGTTGACGTAATTGTCACTGGCGACTCGGCGAACAATTCAGCGTGGTATTCAATATTGGCTTTGAGAATAGCCGGGAAGAAATCGGTCTTGGGCACAAACCCCATTTCCACAAACAGGGCGGTGCGCTGGCGGTCCAACCAACCGTAAATCACCACATTATCCACATGATGCCCACCCTTCTGATCTTCCAGGTCAGGCACAAAAACAAACTCAAACATGCGCTATTCCAATACGTTAATTCCGGCGTTCCACAGTAACGGCCCGCACCGGTGCAATCTTCTTCTGTCTCATTCGGGGAGAGGTGGCCTTAAGCCGAGGTTATCAGGGCTCTGAACGAGCCTGGCTGGAGAAAGCACAGAAAACCAAAAAACCTTTACAATCAAAAGGTTAGAAAATTATACCCCTTACAGGAGGGCGGAATTATAGCAGCTAGGGTCAATTCACACTAATGCAAATGTCGATATCCGGGCCACGAAGCTCATCGCTTCTGTCTGACCTGCAATATCTCTCACCACGAATCAAAATATTTGATACAGGCACATCACCATAATTGATTTGGGTGATAAAACACCGAGCCTTATACTGTCCAGCTACACTGCAGCGCAATACATCAAAAACAAGACAGAGAGAGCTCTATGAACCCGACAAATCAACTCGATGGCAAGGTCGCGCTGGTGACTGGCGCCTCCAGCGGACTGGGCGAACACTTCGCCAAAGTACTGGCCAACGCCGGTGCCAAGGTTATCGTTGGCGCCCGCCGCGCTGATCGCCTGGCATCGCTTGTCACCAAGATTACCGAAGCCGGCGGCAATGCTCACGCCGTATCACTGGACGTCACCGATAGCGACAGCGTCAAGCAGGCCATTGACGAAGGTGAGAACACCTTTGGCCCCATTACTGTGCTGGTGAACAATGCCGGTGTTGCCGATTCCAAGCGCTTTGTAAATGTCGACGAAGACAGCTGGGATTTTGTGATGGAAGCGAATTTGAAGGGTGCTTGGCGCGTCGCCAGTGAAATTAGCCGGCGCCTGGTGAACCAGAACCTCGAAGGCAGCATCGTTAATATTGCCTCTATTCTGGGACTGCGTCAGGGCTTCGGCGAGAGTACCTACAGCGTATCCAAAGCCGGAGTGGTACAAATGACCAAGGCTATGGCTCTGGAATTGGCCAGCAAGGGCGTTCGCGTCAATGCCATCTGCCCCGGCTATTTCAGAACCGAGATGAACGCCAGTTATTTCGATTCCGACAAAGGCCAGAGTTTTATCAAACAAACCCCTTCACGGCGCCTTGGACAATTGCAGGAGCTGGACGGCCCATTGCTATTACTCTGCGGCGATGAAGGCTCTTTTATTAACGGCGTAGCCCTACCGGTGGACGGTGGGCATATGGTGAGTGGGCTCTAAAATCCACCGTTAAAGGCAGCCTCTAAAGGCTGCCTCTCCCCAGCAGGCCAGTGAGCCTGCGCACCAACCAACGGGGTGATTTGCTGAAACTCAAAGCGGTGGCTTTATTGATCAGCTCTGGAATGCAAATAACCTCGCCTTTGATACACGCCTCAAAGCCTTCTCGCGCCACCTTTTGCGCGTCACCCACCACAAAATCGGGCAATTTCCTGCCACCTTCGGCCTGCTCAACATTGGTCACCATGGGGGTTTCGGTAAATCCCGGGCACAGGGCGGTGAAAGTGACACCGCTACCGCGGTGCTCTTCAGACAATGCTTCAGTCAACGACAACACATAGGCTTTGGACGCAGCGTAGACCGCCAGCGAAGGCACGGGTTGAAACGCGGCTATGGAGCCGACATTGAGAATCCTGCCACGTTCTCGCTTGAGCATGGCAGGTAGAAAAGCGTGCAACATTTCGGTTAGGCCAGAGACATTAAGGTCGATG
>JALUYN010000141.1 GCA_027012915.1 Cellvibrionaceae bacterium | reverse complement strand
TTGAAACATGGTATTGAACACCAGTTGCAGTGCGACACCCGACCGGGTGATCGCTTTTTCTTTCACTCCACCACCAGTTGGATGATGTTCAACTGGCTGGCAGGTGGCCTCGCTCAAGGCGCGGCCTTGTTGATCTACGATGGCAACCCGGTGTACCCGGGGCTCGATGCCCAATTGCAGTTTGCGGCGCAGTACCGCTGTACCCACTTCGGTATTGCCGCGGCCATAATCCAGGATGTCTGGATGAAGAATAAGGTAGATACACTGGCGCTCGATCTGTCGTCGATGCGACAACTAATGTACACCGGCTCGGTGTTATCCGAGGAAGGCTTTCACTACGTCAATCAATCCATCAAGCCGCACCTGAGCATCAATGGCATTTGCGGCGGTACGGATTTTGTCGGCTGTTACGCAGCCGGCAATCCACTGGCGCCTACCTACGCGGGTCAATTGAAGGGCGCCGTACTGGGTATGGCCGTGGAGGTCTGGGACGACCAGGGCAATCCGCTGGCTGAAGAACAAGTGGGCGAACTGGTAGTAGCAAAACCCTTTGCATCACGCCCCCTGTATTTTTGGAAGGACGACAATGGCCAGCGCTACAAAGCCGAGTATTTTGAATTCTTTGAGAGCACCGGACGCAGCGTATGGCGCCACGGCGACGCCGTAAAATGGATGCCCGAAGGGCAGTTGGTCGTGGAGGGCCGCAGTGACACCACTTTGAATCAGGGCGGCGTTCGATTGGGCACCCAACAAATTTACGACGCCATGAATCATCCGCAACTGCAAAATATTGTGGTGGACTCATTGGCCGCCAGCTTTCAAGACAGCATAGGCAGTGAGCATACCATTCTGTTTTTGGAAATGGCGTCCGGGATTGAGCTGGACGATACTCTGAGCAAGAAAATCAAAACCATTATTTCTGATTCCGTCGGCCGCCTGTGCACGCCGCACAAAATTATTGCCGTACCCTACTTGCTGAAAACTCCGAACGGTAAAAAAGCCGAAAAACCCACCGCACAATTACTCAAGGGCAAACGCCTGGATGCGCCGGAAACTTATGGTATGACGGGTGACGAGTACAAAGCGGATTTATATTCTGAGTGGGGGAAAAAATTAAGCCAGGAATTTGACTAAGGAAAACGGGCAAGTAATACAGGAAATTGTCGAGATGAATACCTGACGGGAGCGTTTCCATAAAGTTTCGGAACAGGCTACTGCTTGCCCCAATTGCGGTGCTCCCTATCCCGCGAGAGAGCACCGGGACGGCTCGGGGTTCGAATACAAATCCGAGAGCGAATTTATGGGCTGGCCTCTGCTGCACATTTCCTTTAAATATCGGCCCAACCGCGTGCCGATGCCCGCGCGCGGTATTATCGCCATCGGACAATTTTACCGTGGAGGAATAACCCTGTCGCAATTTGGCATTGGCGCCATCAGTATCAGTCAGCTTGGCGTGGCCTACTCTTTAGTCGCAAAATTTGGTCTCTATGTCGATAAGGGCTATGGCCAGGTAGTGAAGAAAATCAGCGAGCTTGCCGGACTCTTCTAAGCGCGTTCGCGCAACAATCGGCAGTTCAGGGCAATCAGGATGCTTCTGCCTGCTCTTGTTGCTTGATCTGATTGAATCTTCTAACCATGGCCTCTGTGGGCTGCTTCATATTCAAGAACTTGTCCCAGTCGCCGACGGCAACTTCACACTTCAAAGAGCCGGTGGACTTGGTATTGAATACGCGCGCCACAACGAAAGTGCGCTGGCCAGCTGGCGTTTTATCCTGCAGAGATACGAGTTTTTCGTAATCGTAAAAGCTGATCAGGTGATTGTGGCATTCCTGCCAGCGGCCGTTGTCCGCGAGAGTAAAGAGACGGGCATACCAACTGCTGCCGTCGCGGTAGTCTTTCGCTTCACCCTCATAGGAGTAGTTCAACTCGTAGGGAAGCATCTGGATCAGGGCATTGTCACGATCCGATTCATCCCACTGAAAAAAGGCCACCAATCCCCACAACGCCGCAACGCCAAGAACAATGGTGCCGATAAGAGAGAGAAACGTTTTCATGCCGCAGAACCCTGTATTGAATTGAGGGCGACAGCATAGAGGAATGAATCAGTAACGCCAACTGGTCAGATTCGACCTGTCAGGGCCTGTTAACAGATCTTGTTAACAACCCCTATACCGAAGACCGATTCAGATGATCGCGAAAGCTCATAAGCAACTTTTTGGCTTTGCCCGACAGAATATATTGCTGATGCACGGAGCTATCACCGCGAAAGAAATCAGAGAAACCCTCTGCATCCTTTTCTGAAACATTGAACAACGCCATTGACCAGTCCGGAAATTCCCGATGTTCGATAACTTGATCAAGCAATACCAGAATACCGTGATGACGGGGATCGTTTTCGATGTCGGACATTAAAGTTTCGACGTTCTGTCGAGGCCCCTCAAGGACTTGCATAAAATTGCCGTCGGCGTAGAGCAGCAACCCGCTGATTTCCAGATCTTGATTGCGCTCGCGAGCGTCAATCAACAACTGCTGCAGCTCGGGCTCACCCAATAGATCGGTGGAGGAACTCAAATAGACAACCTGTGACAGTGAACCCATGTGTCGCATCCCTGACGAGAATCAAACTTGCCTACACTATAGATCACTGAGGCGGGTCAGGGTTACATAAGTGAGAGTTATATAGATCGGAGGTACCCAGATCAGAATTACATGGATCAGAGCCACGTAAAAAAATGGCCCACTCTATTGCACATTACAGAGTGAGCCACCAGATGGAGAGGAGAGTACGACACTACTGTATCAATCCTCTCAAACGGAAACTGTGACTTACTTCAGTTTTCCAATAACGTCGCCAAACAGAACTTCGTCCGCCGGAATCACTTTCGGGGTCGCCAGCGGTTTGGAGATCCAAGTTACATTGATCAAGTGCTTCCAGTTGATGTTCTCGTTGGTGGAGTTGCCACCCCAGGTTCCACACCCCAAGGAGAAAGTCTGGCGCATACCATTCCACAGGTTCCCGGAATTTGAAGGCGCCTGAGGCTGATTCACCATCACTCGAGAAGTCTTGGTGCCAGCACCCAACTTGATAATGTTGTCGTCGTTGTTGGAGTAGATGCCACAGGAGTGACCCATACCCTGATACTCCTGAATGGCGTTGGTCAGTTCGATGGCTGTGTCGATGCACTGTACTTTATAGAAGGCCATGATGGCGGACAGCTTCTCACCGGAGAAGGGATTCTCAGGACCCACACCTTCTTCAGGTACGATAATGAACTTGCGATCTTCAGGAATCTCAAAACCGCACATTTCCGCCAGCACTTGCGGGCGCAATACCACGGCTTTGGGGTTCAAGGCGCCATTTTCCCAGAGTACGGCCTCGATCTTTTTAGCTTCT
>JALUYN010000140.1 GCA_027012915.1 Cellvibrionaceae bacterium | reverse complement strand
GGGCCAGGGTTTGACGATATCAAAAACCCGGAACAACACGAACCCTAATAGAATCCACTGCCACCCCGCAGGGGCCGCAATCATAGTGATCCAGTAGCCGACAAACTCATCCCAGACAATTCCTGGGTGATCGTGCACCCCGAGATCGGCCGATGTCTTGTGGCAGAAATAAACCCCCGCCGCAAAGGTTACCAACAGGAATATCAGATAGGGCAACAACGCCAGGTCCGCCACCAAGAGATACAGAGGCACTGCCATTACCGTACCTGCGGTGCCCGGTGCTTTGGGCGACAACCCGGAACCAAAGCCGAAAGCCAGACCGTGTATGGGGTTGTGCAATAAACTTTTTACTGTCGGAGTCTCAATGGCCAAAGTGGTTATACCCTTTCTCGCTGGGAGTGACTGTACGACCCGCATCAAGGCAGATCACACCTTCTCCGTGGGTGATCTCACCGATGCATTGAAAATTCAGACGGTGCTTTTGCTGCAATGCCAACAGCTGTGCCCGCTTATTTTCCGGCACCGTAAAACACAATCGATAATCATCGCCGCCTGACAAAGCCCACTGCCGAGCCTGTTTCTCGTCGACCACACCACCGTCGACCCATTGCTTCATAGACTCCGACAACGGCAGTTTTTCGGTATCAATGTGAGCCGCCACACCGCTGGCTTCACAGATATGCTCAAGATCTGCGAGCAAACCGTCAGAAACATCCAGCGCAGCGCTGGCCAGGCCACTCAACAAGCGCCCCTCTTTCAAGTGCGGTCGCGGTCGGTAAAAGCGCTCCAGAAAATACATACTGGCGTCACTGTCGGATAATTCATCTTGCTGCAACACCTTCAGGCCAGCGGCCCCATCGCCAAGCGAACCACTCACAAATATGGCATCACCGACCCGGGCGCCATCGCGCCGCAAAGCCGCGTGATTGGCGACAGCGCCATGCACCTGAATACTGATTGTCAGGGGGCCGCGAGTCGTATCGCCGCCCACCAACGCCACGTTGAATTCGCGCGCGGCACTGAACAAACCTCGAGAAAAATCAATGAGCCACTGGTGATCCTGATGCGGCAGAGTCAGCCCCAAAGTAAACCACAAGGGCTCGGCACCCACAGCAGCCAAATCACTCAAATTAACGCGCAACGCACGCTGCGCGATATCTTCTGGGGCAGCATCGGCTGGAAAGTGCACATCTGCCACCAGGGTATCCATAGATACCGCCAGCAATTTATCGGCAGGCACACGCAGCAGCGCGCAGTCGTCGCCAATGCCCAATTCAACAGACTCAAGCTCCTGTTGACGCCTGAAATAGCGATCAATCAGATCAAACTCACCAATCGCCATGGTTCTCACCAATCGTCTTAGCGACGATCGGCCTGAACCTCTAGAGCACGATGTTGCGCAGCCACTTTATCCAAAACGCCATTGATGAATTTATGGCTGTCTGCGGCACCAAACTTCTTGGCCAGGGAAACTGCTTCGTTGATAACAACCTTGTAGGGCACATCAATGCGATGAATCAGCTCGTAGGTTGAAAGGCGCAGCAGTGCTTGGGTAATGGGGTCCAACTCGCTCTGCTCGCGCTCTTGCAGGAAGGGCCCATAGGCATCCTCCAGCTCGGACAATACTTGCGGCACCTTGTGCAGTAACTCCCTGAAGTACAGGGTGTCGACATGGGTCATGTCGTTGTCTGTATGAAATTCTGCCTCAATGGCATTGAGCGAATTGGACGCCATCTGCCACTGATACAGACCTTGCATGGCATAATGGCGCGCCTTGCGACGCGCCGCAGGAGATACAGCTCCCGTAGACTTACTCATAGCGTTGAGCCTTACACCTTACCCAGCAGAGAAACCATTTCCAGAGCGGTTACGGCTGCCTCTTCACCTTTGTTACCGGCTTTGGTTCCGGAGCGTTCGATGGCTTGCTCAATGGAATCTACGGTCAAAACACCGAAAGTCACCACAACTCCGGACTGCAGAGAAACCTGCGCCAGACCTTTAGTACACTCACCAGAAACGTATTCGAAGTGCGGCGTACCACCACGGATAACAGCACCCAGCGCGATAATCGCGTCAAACTTGCCAGTTGCAGCCAGCTTCTGAGCCAGCAAAGGGAATTCAAAGGCCCCAGGGGCATAGTAGATGGTGATTTGGTCATCGCTAATGCCGTGGCGACGCAGGGTATCCAGCGCGCCTTCTTTCAGGCTTTCTACAACAAAGCTGTTCCAACGGCTAACGATCAATGCGTATTTGCCCTGGCACTGGGTAAAATCGCCTTCAACAACAGTAATCTGACTCATCGGTTTTTCTCACTCGTTATTCAATAATATTTAGTTGGAGGTGTTGATGTACTCAACAACTTCCAGATCAAATCCTGACAGCGCGCTGAAGCGGAACGGCGCACTCATCAAACGCATCTTTTGGATACCCAGATCACACAGGATCTGAGAGCCGGTACCTACCTGCTTGTACACCAGGTCCTGATTGGGGCGCTCTTGCTTGCCAGACAGCATCCAGTCGATGCTTTCTTCGATATCGTTGGTAGTTTCGTCATGGCAAATCATTACAAGCGCACCACGGCCTTCTCCAGCGATTTTCTGGATCGCGTGATCAAAGGTCCACGGAGCGTACTCGCTGTCAGCCGGACGGAGCACCTTGAACACGTCTCGCGCAGTACTGCCCACATGGACCCGCACCAGGCAAGGTTCGCCGTTGCGCACATCACCTTTGGTAAGGGCAAAGTGTTTTTCTTGACGCGCCTTATCCAGGTAGGTGTGCAACTGAAATTCACCGTACTGTGTCTGAATGGTGCGCTCGCGAGTGCACTCAACGGTCTTCTCGTTGATAGAACGATAGTGGATCAGATCGGCGATGGTTCCAATCTTGAGGTTGTGCTCTTCAGCGAACTTTTCCAGATCCGGACGGCGAGCCATAGTGCCGTCTTCATTCATGATCTCGACAATCGCAGCGGCGGGCTCAAAGCCAGCCAGACGCGCCAGATCACAGCCGGCTTCGGTGTGGCCAGCGCGGCTCAATACGCCACCGGGCTGTGCCATCAGCGGGAAGATATGACCGGGCTGAACAATATCCGACGCCACGGCATCTCTCGCCACAGCTGCACGCACGGTGCGCGCGCGGTCGGCTGCGGAAATACCGGTGCTGACACCTTCGGCCGCCTCAATGGATACCGTAAAGTTGGTGGTGTGCTGTGCGCGGTTGTCGGTCACCATCAAAGGCAGATCCAGCTGCTGGCAGCGGGCCTCTGACAAGGTAAGGCAAATCAAACCACGAGCGTGGGTTGCCATAAAGTTGACATCCTCGGCACGCAACTGCTCGGCAGCAATCACCAAATCGCCTTCATTCTCACGATCTTCGCCATCCATCAAGATGACCATTTT
>JALUYN010000139.1 GCA_027012915.1 Cellvibrionaceae bacterium | reverse complement strand
ACAAAATGTTACCACAGTCTTTCCAGTTTTCATCCGTTAAACGCCGTAAAGTTGAAGCCGATTTTTCCGGCGGTGACATCACCAGTAACGCCGGCATCCTGCTGCTATCTGAAGTTGACCGAAAAATTGGTTTGAGTCGCAGCGTTGCCAAGACAATGGGTGATGATCGACGCAAAGCCAGTTGCGAACATTCCGTTGAAGAATTGCTCAAACAGCGGATTTACGCCTTGGCGCTGGGCTATGAAGATCTCAATGATCACAAAGAGCTGCGACACGATCTTGCCCTGCAAACGGCAGTATCAAGGGATAAGCCGTTATCCAGTACCGCAACCTTGAGCCGATTTGAAGGCCGCGCCAGCCGCGACTCTGCCATCGCCATTCACAAAGTGCTGTTTGATCAATTTATAAAAGCCTATGACAAGCCGCCCAAACGATTGATTCTGGATTTTGATGCAACGGATACGCCTTTACACGGTGATCAGGAAGGGCGCTTCTTCCACGGTTATTATGATCACTACTGCTATCTGCCCCTTTATGTGTTCTGTGATCGTCATCTACTGGTCAGTTATCTACGACCAAGCAACATTGATGGAGCCAAACACAGCTGGGCCATACTGAGCCTGTTGGTCAAAGCCATACGGGCACACTGGCCCAAGACGGAAATTATCTTCCGGGGTGACAGCGGCTTCTGCCGCTGGAAAATACTGCGGTGGTGCGACCGCCATAAGGTTCGCTATATCGTGGGCTTAGCCAAGAATAAGCGCCTGAATAAATACTCCCGCTACTGGATTGAAATGGCAGAATCGTTGTACCGGGTGACCGGCAAAAAACAACGCCTGTTTACCTCGATACGGTATGGCGCAAAAACCTGGGACAAGCGTCGACGAGTCATCGTAAAAGCAGAACACACACGCCTCGGCAGTAATCCCCGCTATGTCGTCACCAATCTGGATCAGAATGATCGCTACCTTTACGACAGGATCTATTGCGCTCGCGGCGATATGGAAAACCGGATCAAGGATCAACAGCTGGGGCTTTTTGCTCACCGTACATCCAGTCATCGCTGGTGGAACAATCAGTTCCGCCAGTTGCTGTCAGGCCTGGCTTATGTGTTGCTTGAGGCAATGAGATCTTGGCTGCTTAAAAATACAAAACTGGAAAAATCAGCCCCGAATACTCTGCGGTTGGTACTGTTGAAAATCAGTGCAGTCATTATCCGGAATACCCGCCGGATAAAAATCATGATGAGCAGCGCCTGCCCACACCAAGATATTTTTATCCGCGTACAGTCCCGCCTGAATACCTCATAGCCATCAAAGAGTGCTGCCCCAGCACGCTGACAAACAATGGGGGTAAGGGGGTACTGCGTCCTGAAAAAGGGAAAGTCCGAAAATACCATACGAATCAGAGCTTGAGGCTCTGAATGGCCGCTGGCGCGGCCATCATTGTGACGATCACTGTTGTTGGTGAAACATCCGGGCTAGTGGCAGGACGAGATCAAAGACATGTATTGGCCTATTTCCGTGCGACTAGGACGAGCGAAATAGGCGAAAGGTACAAAGAGATTCTCGATAACCTTATCTTTGCTACCATAGCCATTCCCTCACCAAACGGAATGTTCTCCGATAAGGATTATCCATGAAATTTAGACAATTTCTGGCCATAGTAATTTTCTGCGCCCCTGTATCCGCCTTTTCAGACGCCATATCAAAACACGAAGCCGCCCTGGGCTTGCTCGATAGCATGAATATGGCCAACGCCTATGAGCGCATGATCGAACAGATGACAGAAATGGAACTGCAGAAAAACCCATCCATGATGCCCTACAAAGGCGTTCTCCTGGCATTCTTCGAAAAACACATTGGCTACGACAATATCAAAGAGGATATGGCGGCGGTTTACGCAGAGGAATTCACCACTCAGGAATTGCTGGAGATCACCAAATTTTATGAAACCCCGGCTGGACGTAAAACCATTACAAAAATGCCGGAGCTGATGGCCAAGGGCAGCGAGATTGGCATGCGTAATGTGCAAGACAATCTTCACGAACTACAGGACAGCATTCGCCAGGAAGCATTGCGCCTGCAGTCGTTGCAAGAGAACTATTAAGAAGCCCT
The DNA here is from genome assembly GCA_027012915.1 of Cellvibrionaceae bacterium. The sequence goes on along the minus strand of JALUYN010000139.1, from coordinate 1,301 downwards.
ACCAATAGATTGCCGCCAACCGCTACTTCAAGAGCGCACCCCGCTTTTAATAAAGGCATCAACGTTTTCGGCAAGGGTGTGTCTCCACGTTGAGAGAACAGTTTGTTTCATCGTTGCGGTTACATGGTTCTGCAAAGCACTATAGTATTCGTCCCAAAGTTCAACGACAGGGATCGCTACCATGGAAAATAACGGCTACCAGTCCGAGTGGTGCGTACTGCAAAACCAGTACGACAGCTACGAAAAACACTCGCTCTATATCAAACTCGCCAGCATTGCAGTCTTTGCCACAGCGGTTGTAACTCAGTCCATTGGTCTGAGTATCGTCGCCATTTTATTGGTGCTGTGGCTGCAGGATGCCATATGGAAAACCTTTCAATCCCGAATCGAACCGCGCCTGTTGCAACTCGAACAATACATAGCGGACGAGCTTAGAGCTCCCGCATTCCAGTTCAATCGCGAGTATCAAAAGAATCGCCGCGGCATGGTTGGTTTGATTGCAGAATATCTAAAACAATCTGTTCGCCCCACCATTGCCTTTCCACACGCGGTGCTACTGCTAATCCTCTTTGCCCTCTATCAATACTAGGCTGTATCATCGGTGCGCATAAGAACTCAAGGAGAGACCTATGCGCTGGATCACCGCATGGCTGGCACTTTGGATGCTGGCCAGTACCGCCCTCGCCCAATCCATTCCCGAACAACTGCAACCCTGGCGCGACTGGGTTCTGCACGAACAGCCCCAACTCAAATGCCCCGCTGAATACAACCGCTTTGCCAATAAGCGCTGTGCCTGGCCCAGTGAACTGCGGTTGACGGTGAACGAGAGCGGCGCGCAGTTTGAACAGCGCTGGGTGATCTACAGTGACAGCTGGGTGAAACTGCCCGGCAATCACAAACTCTGGCCTCAACGGGTGTCGGTCAACGGCAAGCCACACCCGATTGCGCAATTCGAAAATGCTCCCGCGGCTCGTTTGAGCGCCGGCGAATACACCATTCGCGGGGACTTGCGCTGGGCCAAGCGGCCGCAATCTCTGCCTATTCCTGCCGACAGCGGCCTGGTGTCTCTGACGCTGGATAACAAAACCGTGGCGATCCCCAATATTGAAAAGGGGCACCTGTGGTTGTCGCAACAGGCCAGCCAACAGCTGCCTGAAACTCAGGGGGACGCACTCTCGGTAAATGTATTTCGCCGACTCACGGACACGGTGCCATTTACCATCACTACTCAGCTGCACATCAAAGTGTCCGGACGCGATCGCGAGCTGCAACTGGGACGATTGCTCCTGCCCGGCATGACC
>JALUYN010000138.1 GCA_027012915.1 Cellvibrionaceae bacterium | reverse complement strand
ACGCTCATAGTACATCCACCACTTAACTTTTGCATACAAATAAAAATACCCAGGCAACCCGAGACAAATCAAAGAAATACGGATTTAAAATCCATAAAAAGGGTCAATATTGCAATAACCAACCAGATCATCCTGGATCTAATATATATAGTACACTAAATATTAATACAGTCAAACCAGGTCATAACCGGCCAAAAATAAAAAGAAGAACAATTCATCTTTGAGCTATTAAGCCAGCCCAGGAGCAGAAGTCGAGACTCAAAGCGCTCGGACCAGGTCTCGGTTAAATAGCAGCAAAATGTGCGCAGAATCAGGGACACTTATGGTTATAATGAAGGCGAAAATGAACATACGCCTATATCAACAGGATTTGCGCGCCAGAGAGTAATTACAAACAGACGGGAATCACCATTGACTAGCATTGATGAAGTATTGATCGCGCTGCGTCGCGTTATCAGGGCCACAGATCTACATTCAAAATACCTGGCAAAGACGACAGGCCTAACGGCACCGCAAATGCTTTTGTTGCAAACTATTCGTGAAAAGGGCCAAGTCACTATTGGAGAATTGGCCCAAGAAATGAGCCTAAGTCAAGCAACAGTCACCAGCATCCTCGATCGCCTGGAGAAGCGTAAACTAGTGTACAGAGAGCGCTCCACAGAAGATAAACGAAAAGTACATGCGTTTTTGACTGACGCAGCACTCGACACATTACGCGATGCCCCAATACCGTTGCACGACCACTTTGCACGTCAGTTTGGCGACCTACAGGAATGGGAGCAAACCATGATCATCTCATCATTGCAGCGTATTGCGCACATGATGGACGCTCAGCATATTGATGCTGCTCCCGTACTAGACATAGGCCTTCTAGATCGCCAAGACACCAAGACCGACAAACTGCCTGGCATGATTGACGGGACGAAACCATAATCGTGATAACCTGTGATTAGGCCCAACAACTCTTCGTAAAAGAAGCGTGACAAGGACTCACTTTATCGTGTGAGCTCATTGGTGTTTCACAAGATAGATCTTTAGCCTCTTATTCATCTGATGCTGAATTGGATTCACAAACTTAAGAGCGATAAGACTGGCAGTATTTTCACCATTGGCCATACTTTATAGCGCACCTTGGAATTACCGAGAAATCATTGTGGCTGATACCTCTACCGCTCAGCTTGCCAATATCACTCATTTGAATAACCGTTATTATTGATGTTTCCCTAAGCCGTTCTTCAGGATAGCAACCCCGGCTTTGCCTGCCTTTCCGCCAAATTTCCGCAATGGCAACCAATTCCACGGACTATATGCTTCAGAAACCTTACGAGTATTGGTGAAGTGACGGAATCTAATATGGCAGTTCCTATCCAATGGATAGACAACCATACTGTTATGGGACTATTACCCACTTTGTATCTAGGGCCTGTCGACACTAATTTTGATACTTCTGCTGGTGGCTATTTTCGATCTCAGCGCCAACAGTAGGCGCTTTAGACGAGGCGGATCTTGCGCCGTTTAGTCATTCTAAACAAGTGAGATTCAACGAAGCTGAAGGCGAAAATAGACCCAGCCCATCATGCTGACCACACCAGCACAACTAACATAGACGTTGAGAAGAATCGAAGCACTTTGGTGCAATCGGGAAAACGTGAAACTCATCGAAAATCACGATAGCTGCAGATTCAAGAGCCGGGTCGTCCTGCAGCATGCGCGTAACCACCCCCTCGATAACCACCTCAATAGGCGTACTCGACCCGACGCTTTCGCCCAGAAGCTCGGCCATGCGCTCTGCCGCTGCCCGAGCTGCTACTCGTCTGGGTTCAAGCACAATGATTTTCTTGCCCTGGTCCAACCTGCGTCCAGTAGCGCCAAGGGTACAATCGTGGTTTTGCCCGCCCCGGGAGGCGCTTCCAGTACCACATCGTCCCCTTCAACCAGAGCTCGTTGGAGTTGGTCTAGAACATCAAAGATGGGAAGCTGCTGAACAGTTGACGAAAACAAGGCTGGAAAATCTCTAAGAGGAAAAGGCGTATTCTAGGACCTGCGAACGAGAGTTTCACCCATGTACGCCATTTGTCGGTAGCTGGACGCCAAGTCTGACGAAGTGAGAGCGCCAGTGTTTACTCCACGTCGCCTAAAACACTATTATCCGCCTTTAGTCTAATAATAAAATCTAGCTTCAGGATTAAGAATGATCTCCAGGATTTTCCGACGCTGTCTGCTACCCGGACTCATGGCGTCCGGCTTGATAGCCGCCCCTCTGACACACGCTCAAGATCCCCGTAACGTCATCCTCATTATTGGTGATGGCATGGACGACCAACAGATCACCATTGCCAGGAACTACCTGAAGGGAGCCCGTGGGCAACTAACGCTGGATACCCTGCCGGTGCGAAGCAGCGTACAAGTGTTGACGGTCGACGAAGACAATCCACAACAACCCATATACGTAGCAGATTCCGCCAACAGTGCCACCGCCATGGCCACAGGTCATGTCACCAGCCGCGGTCGCATTGCCACCAGTGCCGGCAACGACCGCGACCTCAAGACTATCGCCGAGTTTGCCAGTGCCAGTGGTTATGGCGTTGGTATCGTTACAACTTCCAGTGTTACCGATGCTACCCCGGCATCGTTTATTAGTCATATCAATCAGCGGAGTTGTGAATCCCCAACGATGATGGTTGACGGGGAGCTCTCCGGAAAAGCCAAAAGTAACTGTGGTCAGGATTTGAAAGCCAACGGCGGCGCAGGCTCCATCGCCGAGCAAATTGCCATCACTGACTACGACCTGATCTTGGGCGGCGGCATGAAGTTCTTTGAAGAGACCGCCGAAGGATCTGACAGCTCAATTTTGCAGCAAGCCCAAGATAACGGTTTCTACGTGACGACGTCTTCGGCTGAGCTCGAGCAGCTGCCTACCGACCAGAAGATACTGGGGCTGTTCGCACCCAAGCACCTACCAGTGCGTCTTCGGGGGGAAGACGGCCGCAAAGCGGAAAAGCCCGAGCCGAGCCTGCTCAACCAGGTTGACTGGCGTATTGGTGAGGTGACGATGCCGGACACCATGGTCTGCGAAAACAACCCGGAGTACGGTGATACCCCAAGCCTTAACACCATGACGTCTGCGGCCTTGGCGCGACTCTCTACTGAGCAGTACACAAGAGGGTTTTTCCTGATGGTGGAGTCGGCGTCGATTGACAAGCAATCTCACGCACGCAAACCCTGTGGCAGTATCGGCGAGTTACAGCAGTTAGACGAAGTGGTACAAACCGCACTGACCTTCGCCGCGCAGCACCCGGAAACCCTGATATTAGTGACGGCAGATCACGGCCAGGTAGCTCAAATTATTCCCGATAGAAGCCTGTTTCACGCGGTGGGAGTGCCCGTTTATACGCCCGGCCACCTGGCGCGCATCGAGACGCCAGAG
>JALUYN010000137.1 GCA_027012915.1 Cellvibrionaceae bacterium | reverse complement strand
ACGCATTTCCAGGGCGTCCACCTTAAGGTTTTCAGCCAACTTACAGGCGGCCTCACGCAGGGCTTGCTCGGACTCTGGGTCTGAGGCGGCAATACCGCCGTAGACGCAGAACGGCAGAGATGCCAAAGAGTGGCCAAACAGGGCGCTCTTTACCTGAGCAAGAGGCAGGACACCGGTAATATTGCCGTTGCGTTCGGCATAGAGGAAGTGGGTTTTATGGCCAAACGCTCTCTCCAGCACAGTTTTCCAACCGGCTTTGTGAAAGAAGGTGGCGGTGTCGCATTGATTGACGAAGTCGTCCCAGCGCGACTGGTGGTCCCTTTCCAGTGTCTTTACGGTGAGTTCCATGTTACCTCTAAATCCGGCTTTTTAGGCTTGATCAGGTTTAGTCCTTTAGGGCTCGTTTCCCATTGAGCCCAAGACGATTTTAGCGCCATGCGTTCGATTACGAAAGCAACATATTGGTCTAAAACCTGGGGTTGAGCCTTGTTTTGAGTCTAAAAAATGTGACTCGAAATTAGTTTTTGTTCATAGCTTGCAGCGTTGGCTGTCGCTTTGGTGTTGGGCTTCGCTGTGCTCAACCCAACCTACGGGTTGTTCTTTCCGGCTGGGTGTTGGGCTTCGCTGCGCTCAACCCAACCTACGGGGTGGCTGCTTTGGTTTGTTGCCCTCCGACAGTATTGGGGAGGAATATTTCATCCATGCGACCCCACGAGAAATCCTGGAGGAGTCGGTCGAGTCTTGAGTGCATCTTGCTCAGATTCAGGTAGTGCCTGAATTTTGATTTCAGACCAGCCTCTGTAACTCGTGGCTGCTGCGGGTCCACTTCCCAAGGGTGGAAGTAGAACACCGCAGCCTGATTCTCTTCAACGTTAATCCGACGAATTGCCCATTTTGAGAACCCATAGGGGAACAGTCGAAACCAACCGCCACCGGCGCAGTTAATATTCTTACCGGCAATGGAAACTGTCGTAATGGGTATTTCCAGAAGCCGCCCGTCTGCTGCCTGAAATTTGAATCTGGGAGCATCCGGCATGCCGTAGAGGTCATGGTTTACTGGAGCAATGCTGGAACTGTAGAGATACCCAGCCTCGGCCAACTCATCCAGAGCCCATATATTATCACCATTAATTGAGTAACTGGCTGCGCGGTAACCGGTAACCTGTTGGCCAGACATGTCTTCCAGAAGCTTTCGGGTCCGCGAAATATCCTTCTGGAATTGCTCGCGATTTTGATTGGTGACCCTGATGTGTTCCCAACCGTGACTGGCGAGCTCATGACCTTGATCTACGATGCGTTGAATCATTTTCGGATAGCGCTCGGCGATCCAACCCAAAGTAAAAAAAGTAGCGCGAGTATTGTGTTTTTCAAATAACTCAAGGATTCGGTCGACGTTAGCCTCCACACGACATTCCAACGAATCCCAGCTGGATTTTTCGATGACACCTTCAAATGCCGAGACCTGGAAATAGTCTTCTACGTCTACGGACATGGCGTTTGTTATGAGACTGGACTTGTCTTTCATTGAGTTATTGCTAATTTCTTTGTTTGTGTGCGGGCTTTTGATTAGTTTTTCGCCTTGTAGGCTGTTGGGCTTTGCCTTTAGGTACCTAACTGGCGCTTTGCTCTAGCTAACCTACACTACGGGGCCGCTCATTTGTAGAGTGGGCGATGATTCTATGCTATCGGAGCTGCATCTCAATCCCCGCGTTTGCGGGGGACTGTCATGCAGACCGGTCAAGCCATTCGCGGATCGAGGCGGCGATGCGCTCGGCGGATTTGCCATCCC
>JALUYN010000136.1 GCA_027012915.1 Cellvibrionaceae bacterium | reverse complement strand
CCTGGGCGTCAGAGCTTTCCATTGTGCTGTACTCAATGTTCAGCTTTTCGGCGATGGTTCCTAGTAGATCCGCTTGAATAAGGGGCTTTTTAAGGAAACCGTCGGCGCCTCTCTGGATGGTATCCAGTCGTTGATTTTCGAAGACGCTGGCGGTCAGAGCGATTACCGGTATCGCTTGCCACTGTGGATTGTTCTTAATTGCCTGTGTTGCCTCTATCCCATCCATCACCGGCATAAGAACATCCATTAAAATGAGTTCTGGTTGAAATTCTGGGATCTGATCCAGTGCTTCCTGGCCATTGCCAGCGAATGCCAGTTCGAAGCCGAGAGGCGATAGCATTCTATCGATCAGTAGTCGATTGTTGCGAATGTCATCCACGACCAGAATTCTAGGATGTTCTTGATCTGCAATACCCGTAACTATCTGGTGCTCATAGGACTTTTGTGATTCGCCAGGGCTAAGAGGTACGGAAAAGGTAAATGTAGAGCCTGGTTGGGTGTTACTGTGAAGAGTAATATCACCACCCATCAGTCGCGCGAACTGGCGGCTGATGGCAAGCCCTAGTCCCGTGCTGTTTTGAGTTGTTTCCCCGGCGCGGCTCTGGCCAAATACTGAAAAGATCTTGTCGTAGTCTTCCTTGGCGACGCCTTGTCCAGTGTCCCGTATGGCAAATTCAACACAGTGGCCCGCGCTGTTTTTATCGGAGCGGATGTCCACGTTGATCTCACCGGAGTCGGTGAACTTCACAGCGTTGCCCAAGAGATTCACCAGGATCTGTCGAACTTTATTGCGGTCGCCTGTCACCATGTCAGGTACCGAATCTTCTCTATTTATGTGCAGAGCCAGCTTTTTCTCTTCGGCTTTCAGGCGAAACATGGAATCGATGGAATTGAGCATGGTGTGCAGTGAAAAACTCTCCAGTGACAAACTGACTTTGCCTGCTTCAATTTTGGAAATGTCCAGCACATCATTAATCAGGTTGAGCAGATGTTCTCCACTGTCGTTGATAATGTTGATGGTTTCACGCTGTTGTTCTGACAGATTCTTGTCGTCAATCATCAGCTGCTAGAAGCCCAGAACGGCGTTCATCGGAGTGCGCAATTCATGGCTCATATTGGCAAGAAATGCTGATTTTGCACGATTGGCCTCTTCGGCGTTTTCCTTGGCCAGTTGCAGCTCTCGCGTGCGTGCCTCCACCTTTTATTCCAGAGTCTCTTGATAGTTGCGAAGCATCAGATTCTGTTCTTCGATGGTGCGTACTTTGTCGTCGATGGCCTGGCGCATGCGTTTAAAACTGTCGTCCAAACGACGAATTTCATCGCGATTGGAATCCAGTGAAACCGGTGCGCTACTATTGCCGATCATGGCGGCTACGGTTTCGGTCAGCTTTAAAATAGGGCGGGCAAAGCGTTTCGATGTATACCAGATCACCAATAACATCAGCGCTAATAGAGTTGCCGCAAACCCCAGTGTCTTATTCATTTTGCTGCTGACTTCTGCCAGAGCTTGAGCTTGATCGACTTCTACAACCAAGTGCCAGTGTGTGGTGGGCATCACTGCGTGAAACAACCATTGATTGTCGCGCCTGTTCCATCGTTCCGTTTCAATAAATCCGCTCTTACTGGAGAGAATCTTTGCCAGCGTCTTGTCGACAACCTTCTGATCTTTGCCGTTGCTGGCTGTCGCGACTGGTTGATTGATGAGATCGGCGTTGGAATTGAATATAAAGACGCCTTCAGGACTGATGACGCTGAAGCGTGTTCCCTCTTCAATTGCGAAATCCAGTGAGTCACGCAGTCCTTTGAGGGGAATATCAACGGTTGTGACACCGGCAAATTTTTCGCCTCGAAAGAATGGGGAGGCGTAGGTGGACATCAGGATATTACCAGCCCCTTCGTCGAAGTAGGGCTCTGTCCAGATAGGCTGGCGTGTGTTCTTCGTCTTGTTCCACCAAACCCACTGTTCGTGGGTGTAGTCGTAACCCTCGCTGCCTATATCCATCCTCAGTAGTTGATGATCGGGATCTGTACTGGAGCGATGCACGTAAGGACAGAACAGGCGGAGATTCGGATCGAACAGGAAGGGTTCAAAACAGATGACGCCACCGTAGATCAGTTGCACCAGTTCCAGGTTGGTGGTCAACTGCTGGTACATCTGTTGTTCCGTGACGTTGGGATAGCTGCCGAGTAGTGCAGCGGTGGTGTCTGCTATTACCTCTGCTTCGCGCAATCGGGCGTCCAGTTGGTTGGCGTAGGAGCTGGCCAGGGCGCTCATGCGTTGCGTGGTGTTGTGCTTGACGGTCGCGCGGGATTCAAACGTGCTGTAGAGAGAGTAGATGACGTAGATCAGCACAATGGGGCTGCGATATACAACATCATGCGGGCGCGAATAGATAATCGCATGCTGTAGAAGTCCCCCCGGTCTCAAATGTCCAATGTTGTTCTGATTATAGATAAAAGCGCGGACGCGTGCAGATGATCAGGAGGAAGCCTCTGGGCAGTATCCTGATCTCGAGCAGAGCCGCAACAATCCGCTTGATGCGGGAGACTGTGCGCTGATCCCAACGACGGCTATCAGTGAGCTCTGCGCAGAGCTGGCCATGTGGTTCGGTGTAGCTAAGAGTGATCTGCCGCAGTTATTTCCCAATATTGGCAATTTCTACGACATCCGCAGTTCGAGTCCTCCACTGGGCGTGATTGTCAGCCAGTAACTTCTGATAAGGTCGTACGCAGTGATCGTGCGGCCCTGTGTCTTATTCCTCTGTTGTATTCCCGACAACTTACTTTGAATACCTATGCCATGGACTTGATTCATCTTAGTATGCCCAGTCGTTACAAAGAATAATCATTGGGAGAGAGTTGTGTCGAATCATTTCACCTATTTACTGCGAGTTCGTTACTCCGAGTGCGATGCGCAAGGCGTCGTATTTAATGCCAAGTACCTGGAGTACATTGATGTGGCGAATACCGAATTCTTTCGCGCCGCCATGGGTAGCTATCAGGAATTGGTGGAGCAGGGTATGGAGACTCAGGTTGTGGGGGTGACTATGGATTGGAACGCGCCAGCCAGATTCGACGATGTGGTGGCAATTACTCTGAGCACTCAGCGCATTGGCAATACCTCTTTCACTCTGCAGGTAGGCTTCCAGAACTATGAAACCGGACAGCATCTGCTGTCGTCAGAAATCACCTATGTCATGGTAGGTGTTACCGAAGAGGGCTTTGTGAAAATCCCCGTGCCCGAGGATATGCGTAATACGCTGAAGCATGGTGCTGCTAATGTGATGGTCAATCACGCTGGGGTTTAACTGAAGGGGCTAGGGCCTGTTAACACTAATTCTGATGCTTCTGTTGCGTCTCAAATCGCGCCAATCTAGGCGCGAGAAGCGAGTTTAGTGGTTCTAAACGAGCGACGAGCAACAACGAGTGGCGCGATTTGAGGC
>JALUYN010000135.1 GCA_027012915.1 Cellvibrionaceae bacterium | reverse complement strand
TTTGATTGCAATCAGCCCGGTTACGCAGGTTGATTCAGCGGAAATTGATGCTCGTGGTACGACCCGTATCGAAGACTTGATCAATATTTTGCCACAAGCATTTGCAGGGCAGACCAGTCAAGTTTCCAACGGCGCTACTGGCACTTCAAACGTCAATCTGCGCGGCCTTGGTTCCGTGCGGACTTTGGTGTTGATTGATGGCAAGCGCTTGCCTTTTGGCTCGCCTGAATCATCTGCCGCCAACCTTGACCTGGTTCCGGCTCAGTTGGTTGAACGCGTTGACGTACTGACCGGCGGTGCTTCTGCGGTTTATGGCTCCGATGCTATGGCCGGTGTTGTTAACTTTATTCTTAAGCGCGATTTTGAAGGTGTAGAGTTTGATGGTCAGATCGGTTCTTATCAGGACAGCAATTCCAACAGTTTTGCCCAAAATGTACTCAGGGCTGCTAAACAGCCTGTGCCCTCTGGTTCTGTCCTTGATGGTCGTAACCTCAATCTGAGCGCTACTTTTGGTGCCAATACCGCAGACGGTCGTGGTAATGTTACGGTCAATCTTTCTTATTCAAACCAGCATGCTGTTGAAGAACGCAACCGGGACATTTCTGGTTGTGCCTTTGGTCTCGACACTGGCCCGCAATCTTTTGGTGGTGTAGCCTGTATCGGTTCTTCCACCAGTGCGACGGGTCGCTTTTTTGCGATCACCCCAAATGGAATAAACGACGTGTTCCTACAACCAGATGGACAGATCGTTCCATTTGTCGGCGGTCCTGCCCAGACGTTTAACTTCAATCCGTTTAACTTTTTGCAACGTCCAAGTGAAAAGTTTAATTTCACCACTATGGCCCATTACGACATAAAGCCTAATGTCGAGGCTTACATGGATCTCTCACTGACAGACAATCAGACGAATGCGCAGATTGCACCATCGGGTACATTCGCCGCACATAACCCATCAATACCTTGTAGCAACCCATTTTTCGGTTCTGGTCCAGGCTCATTTTTTGATGCTTTTGGCTGTACGGCTCCGACTGACAACGCTACTGTCTTCATTCTGCGTCGCGACGTTGAAGGTGGGCCGCGGAATTCAGATATTAATTTGACCACGTTCCGTATGGTCGGCGGTTTCCGGGGTACTCTCAATGATCATTTCGACTGGGATACCTTTGGTCAGTTCTCACGCACCCGATATAGCACAGTTTCACGTAACGACATTTCTATCGCCAATCTGGACGATGCCTTTAATGTCGTGCTGGATGCTAATGGTAATGCGGTGTGTGCCTCAGGTAATGCAGGTTGTGTGCCTTATAACATCTTCCAAATTGGCGGTGTTACACAGGCGGCGGTGGATTACATCACCGCAGATGCCTTTGTGAATGGTAGCGTAGAGCAAAAAATACTGGGTGGTAACGTACAGACAGATCTTGGTGATTTTGGCGTGAAAAGTCCGTTCGCTCAAAGCGGCATTCAACTGTCAAGTGGGTACGAATATCGTGTAGACCAATTGCAACTGACGCCAGATGCCCTATCGGCCACCCCAGGTGGCGGCCTTACCGGTGTTGGCGGGGCGACCTTGCCGGTGGCAGGCAAGAGCCGCGTGTTTGAGCTCTTTGCTGAAACGCAAGCTCCGCTTGTTGAAGGTGCAGCATTCGCTGAGGAACTGACTCTGAACGCCGCCTACCGTTATTCTGATTACACCGTGAAGGGTAATGGCGTGAATAATGGTTTTACGACCGATACGTATTCAGCCGGTCTGACCTGGGTGCCAATCAACGACATTCGCTTGCGTGGACAATACCAGCGTGCTGTGCGTGCACCAAACATCATCGAACTGTTCTCGGCGCAAAATACAGGTCTATTTGATCTGCAACAAAATCCAGACGGGTCATTTGATGATTGCGCGGGTCCAACGCCGTTTCGTTCTTTGACAGAATGCGCCCGCACAGGGGTTACGGCATCACAGTATGGTAATATCCCTGATAATGCAGCAGGGCAGTTTAATGCCATCACCGGCGGCAATCCGAACCTGCAACCTGAACTCTCGGATACGTATACGCTGGGCGCGGTTGTACAGCCTAGCATGATCCCTGGCTTGTCAGTTTCTGTGGATTATTTCGATATTAAGGTGAAACAGGCGATCAGCACCATTCCTCCGGTGCAAGCGTTTGAACGTTGCCTGGATACAGGCGATGCCGCTTTCTGTAACCTGATTACTCGGGATACGGCGGGATCTTTGTTCCTTGACAACACCTCTGGTGGTGTACTAGCAACGGCCGTCAATATCGCTACATTGAAAACCTCCGGCGTCGATATTGCGGCGGCGTATCAATATGATATGGGAAAAGCGGGCTCTTTGAGCTTCAACTATGTCGGTACCCTTCTTGATACGATTAGCACGACGTCATTCCCCGGTAGTCCGGCGAAAGAGTGTAAAGGTCTAGTTAGTGGTCAGTGCGGGACACCAAACCCGAAATACCGTCACCGGATGATGGGTACCTGGAGTTCACCATTTCATGTGGATATGACCCTTACGTGGCGTTATTTTGGCTCAGTAAGCCGTGATGGTGGTCCGCAAAACACAATCAATGACCACTTCAGTGCCAAAAACTACTTTGACCTTTCCGGTCAATACTATGCATCCGAAAGGGTTACTTTCCGGGCTGGTATTAACAACCTGCTGGATACTGATCCCCCCATCAGCACAGAAACCGGTGCTGGCTTTGGTAACGGGAATACCTATCCGGGTGTTTACGACTCTCTAGGCCGGTTCCTCTTCTTTGGCGTAAATGTCAAAATGTAGAGACCAAAGAGCAGTGTTCATCGCAGTGTAGTGTTGCGGTAACATAAGCTCTACTATACAAAAATCTGGGGCGCCGTGGGTTATCCTGCGGCGCCTCTTTGTTTGGCCCCGCCCCGCTCCGGGCTGGCGGGCCGTGGCCTTGAGGCGGCTTGCAATAATGTGGAGAGTGCAGAGGAATTATGCATATGAGACTTTTTAATATTATCGCCATGACCAGCGCTTTTGGTCTGTTGACCGCTTGTGCCACGCAAGAAAGCGCGCTCGTGTCCACGAATGCTGTGGCCATGCCTGCCGCAGGTGACGAGACCACGGTGGCATCTAAAAACATTGTGCTGACTGGAAAGTCCAACGCTGCGCCAACGTCGGCCACTGCCTCAAAACAACAGACCGGGAAGTTTGCGGCTGATGATATTGTCTGCAAGCGCAAGATCGTTACCGGCTCGCGCTTTGCCAAACGGGTTTGCATGAGCCGAGCTGAGTGGCAGGGTTTGCAAGATCTGTCTAAAAAGACCACCTTTAATTTCCAGAGCCGTGGTGGTCGGACTAATCAGCCAAAAGCTAACTAAACACCTAGGGGCTATGACATAGTCTGAGCCAATGGAATCTTTGGCTCTGGCATCACATCAATCTTGTGCGTACTCATTTG
>JALUYN010000134.1 GCA_027012915.1 Cellvibrionaceae bacterium | reverse complement strand
GACCAAAGCCTGCCACTGGTCGGGTGTGCGGTGCTTTCTCATGGCGATAACCTCGTGTTGGAAACTGTGAGGTTACTTTAGGGCGAATTTTAGCGGGGTGGCAGAACGTCGCGGAATGGACGCTTACTTTGCAGGAGCAATACCATGATGATGTTAGGCGAAATAACAGAACCTCAAGCAGTCTTCAGTCAGTTGGCCAGCTATGCAGGGCTTTGGGAAACTGTCAGTCCTTCGTTTGGCCCACTGCTCGGCAGCGAGGTCCGCTTACCGAGACGACCGGAGCTTTGGAGCTTGCAAGAGCTAGCAGCATTCAAGCAAGCCCAGTCGATGAAAGTGCGCATCTATCGCGATGAGTTCGAGCGTCTTTGGGAAGGCGTCTATAAAGCCCGTGGCCACGTCTTTGGTGATGGCTACTGGTTTCGGCGCTCAAAAAGCCTGCCCACCGATCTGGTGCGTGAATTGGAGCGAGAATGGCTTCAGTTGGAGCCAGAAGTAGCACGATATGCCATTGCACGCACTCGGCCGGGTATCTCTCCAGAAGCGGTATTAGCGGGCGATAACCTGTTCCAGGCATGTAAAGCGTTCGCGATGCGAGCCAAGGGCGTTGACCACTTACCGGTGCGGGGGATCGAGCACATCGAGTTCCAACTGGAAGGAGATACATGGCCCTTCCAGCGCGATGGGCAGTACGTGATGTTGCCTTTTGGGATCATGGTGGTGAAGTGCAAGAAATCCTTGTACTTGCGGCCTAAACACCGCGATTGGTTTCCGGGGATGGAATCCGAGTGGCTACGTATTAGCGCCAGCCACTCGGTAGTCAACCATCTTCGGGAAGCCGTGGTGATGTTTGTCAGGGAGTTACTGAAGGCGAGTGCGACAATTAGCTTTACGCTGCCTGAAGTCTACTCTCCGCTAGACCTCAAGAGTGAACCTGTCATTGGCATCGTCCAAAACGCGTTTTCCCGGTCGCCTGGGGGCACAAGTGTGGCTACCGTGATTGATGACAAGTTGTATGTCCGTTATGTGGTTCAACCGACGTGTCCAATGGCGATGTGGAAGTACGCTGAGGAGGTAGAGCAGCTGACTGACCTCATCATCGACCAGTGGCACCAGCGGTCTCATCATGCTGGCGATGACTGGGAGCGCTTGTGTTATATCAGTCTTGCTGAACATACGTGTTTGGTTAAACCATTGGTTGCAGAAGAACCATGGTTTTCAGGAGATGCCCAGGAGCTGCTGCAGTTTGCAGTCGAGGTTCATCCGACTATCCGCAAGCATATCGACACGCGGGAGGGACGTTACGTGGTCACTCGGCACGATCTGACGTGCAAGCAACCCTTAACGGTCACCCAAGACGCGACGTTTGCAATACGAGTAGCGCTTGCTCATCACACTGACCACGCGTGGTCATTGGGGCTCGCCTCCTCTTAACCTAAAACCGGCTACCCTTAGGGGGAGCCGGTTTTTTTTTGCTTGGAGCGTTAAAAAATACGTATCAATCTGAGAGGGGGTCGTGAGGTATCAGCTTTGATTGGGACTCTAGCGTGGATAGCTTCTCATCCGTGAGGTTAAGGTTCTCCAGGTAGCGCCACAAGGGCATGCCATAGTGCTGAGATCGATCATCCAGTAGCTTCTTGGTGGCTTCGCGCATACTGGCTCTGACCAACTTGTTGCGCGCCTTGTAGCGCCAAGCGCGCACCGTATCCCTCGCCTTTCGCCAATCGTCCAGAGAGATCCAGGTATCAGCCCAACGGATTAAGTCCGCGCTGGTTTGCACGTTCTGCAATTCGCGCCTAGCCGTGTAGGCAGGCTGCTTTTCCAAACTCACAATACCGTTGGTTTCGCTCGTTACGGTAGGCACGCTGGCCACAGTGGGTGAACTCGGCTTCAGCCTATCCCAGAAATACGTAACGTAAAGAGTTACCTCTTTTTCATTGGGGGGTATTCTCTTCATGTTGGTGGGCCCACCTCAGCCTCGCCAAGGTGGGCACAAGTCCTTGCTGTTGATTTAATTAGCTTGCGTAATCACGCGAGTAAGCTGCCAGTGAGCTTTTCAATTCACGTTCGGGAATTGCCGCACCAATACTGCGGAATTTCCAGCCGCCATTGTGGCGGTACACGCTGCCCATGATCATGCTGACTTTGCCTGCGAACGTGGGGTCGTTGGCCACATCGAAGGTGGCAAACACGTTGCCGCTACCGGCTTTGCCGTTATGGATACGGATACCCGCAAACGGGATCTCGCCAAAGTTCTGTTGCGAGAAAGAGTTCAGGATCAGCCCTAGAGAGGCCACATTGCTGGGTACCTGATTCAGGTTGATCTGGATCACTTCATTGTCCTGGCCATCGTCGCCACCCGTGTCGCCGGTACGGTCATCACCACTATGCTTAATGGCGCCGCACTTTGATTTGAGCTGGCGGAACCAAACGGTATCTACGAGCGCGCCTTGCGCATCAAATAGGCCTACAGACGCATCAAGATCGACAGCTACCTGCTTGTTACCACCTAGCCATCCTTTTTTCTGAATAGCGCCCCAGTTCACCCCGATTTCGATGTAATCGAGACTGCCACCGTCCTGTTTTTCCAGACTGATCCGCTGACCTTTTGCGAGATTGATAGTCATTCTATGAGCTCCATGCGTTTGTGAGTGCCGGTTATCGGCGTTGGGGTAGTGAATGGGTTAATGCACAAGCACTGACCCAATCGGGTTTAACTGAATAATCCGCCCAGGAAGCCTTTTTTCTGGGGGGCCGCAACGTTTTCAAAACGATGTGAAATGTTGAATTTCTTGTTATAGGGTTCTGACTTGCTGGCCTGTTTGCCTTTAAAAACGGCTGGCCCCACGATGTCTACGTCAATGGCGGTGTCTTTCCAGAAGATCCAGGGTGTCTCTTCTTGGCCCGGTTTAGAGGTCTTGCCTGATGGGGCCAGGATGACTTCCTGTTCGGTAACGATGGCATAACCGATAACGTAGGTATAAATACTGGGGTTATTCGCGCCAGGACCTTGGTTGAAGTCGTAATTACACGTCACCACTTCGCTGCCATAGCTCATCTTCATTTGAGGCTTCAACGACGCGACAGATACTTGACCGTTGCCAAGCGCCGAGTAGACGCTAAAACAAAGAGCCACAGGCCCACCGGCACGCTTGGCGATATCGCGAGCCACGGTAATGATTTCCTCGCCGGGAGCGTCCGCGCTGGCGCTCTGAACGTCACCATGGTGGTGGGCAAACGGCAGTGCTTCTAGTGAGCAACGATACTCCCCGTCTACTAAGTACATCTTGCCGTCTGGCATCAAGATTGAGCAGCGCAGGTCCAGGTCGTCATTGCCATCATTACCGTCTCCGTTGTCGACCCATTGGGCGCGAACCACGATATCGGAGGTTCCCTTGGAGAGGTCAATGGTGGCGGTCTGATCGGCCTTAGTTAGATTGATCATGGCGTTTCTCTCAGGTCGTTTAACTGACGTGGGACTGTAAAGCGGTCACTCGCTTTGCCCACCGGGTATGGCACGTTGCCTCAAGCATCTGGCCATCGTTTTTAAACACAGCGTCGGTGCTATTAAGAAGCACGTTGGCCTGTTGTTGCTGGCGTAACATCGCCTGAGTGAGATGCTCTTCGACTAAGGCGATCTGGGAAGGGTGCACACAGGTTTTGGCGTAAAAGCCCCAGGCAATGTCTTGGGCCACTTCGCGAGCTAATGTCTCCGGCTCTCCAATGAGGTCGCAGACTGGGGCAGCCAGTTCGTATCCTTCAGGACGGAACAGAGTAATGAGCCGCTCTATTGTGGAACGTAGCGGAGTGTCGTAGATCGTCTGCCCCGGCTGGCGCTTAAGGCCCACTGCGCCTAGAAGGTCGTTGGCACCAATACGAAGCGCAATAACCGGGTTCTCAAGATCATTGAGTGCTTCAAGAGTGGCGATGGCGCTGTCTTCCCGGAACAGAGCTACGGTTTCCAGGGTGGGCATGATGGCCATGTCAGGACGGCTTTGTAATGCTTCGCGCCACGCCCGTGCACTGGTGTGATCAAATTTTGGGATCACCATGCCGTCGATTTTCGCCATGGCCTCAGGCGCATCGAGCAGCTGGCGCAGCACAAAGGGATTGCGAGGCCGAACAAAGCGCAAAAATCCGACGTTGGGAGGCGCCTCTTTCAGTGCCTTGATTAAGCGTTGTACCGCCCAGGTGACATTGGCGGGTGCCACGGCGTCTTCTGTGCATAGGATCAGTGAGCGAGCGTTGCCACACCCATCAGCCAAAATGTGATCCAGTGAGTGATGCGTTGCTGGTACGTACAGCGACGCTCCCAGCTCTCCATAGCGCGCCATGGTCATGAATGCATCTCCGCGCCGGTAACTGCTTTGATGAGCGAGCAAGCATGAAAGGGCATGTCCGGCCGTTCCAGCACCGGTATCGCTTTTTCCTTCGCCAAGAGAAGGAGGTGTTCAACGTCGGGGTGTTCTTTGTCACGGACTAACAGGAGCGCAGGCACCCGGCGAAGCATGACGCGTGTGGCTTCGGCGATGCCGGGTTTGACGTGATTGATATCCGTCACATGGTAATCACGCTGAATGGTGGTCAGCATGTCCTGCATCAGAAACCGCTGGCGGGCTAGGTCGTCATGGGTGGGCAACGACGTATCCGATAAAGAGGTCTCGAAGTGAGCAGCCACCCGCTCGATAAACCGCTGGGACTGGTCAGCATCGCGTAACTCGTCGTACAGCACGCAGCCGTGGAACGCACCTTCTGGCACTTGATGATTCAATACCGAGCGGGATACAAGGCCTGAGACAGTAGCGTTCAATATGCCTGAGGGAATGGCGTAGTCCTCACACGTCGCGGCGTAGTCAGCGGTACCACCAATGTCAGAAATGACAGCGAGGCGTGGAGTGATGGTACTTTTCCCTTTGGCAGCACGACCGGTGTTATAGCGGGTCATATCAGCGCGCAGCTCGCGGGTGATGACGCCCTTGGCCGTCCAGGCATCCACAAACACGATACGTTTGGCATCGACGCCCACCACATCCAGTAAATAATCTAGCGCCGCACTATCGATACCCCGGTCACGAATAATGGAGACGCTGTAGTGCTGGCAGGGCTGCCCCTCAAACTCGGTAAGAGCTCGGCGTAGAAGGGCGCCTGCAGGGGTGCCAGCACGCACTAAGCTGACCAGCGTGATTGATGACTGGTTGGTTCCCAGGTCTTCTGCCAACTGCCGAGCAAGCTGGCGCACTTCTTTGGCAAGTCGCGGTGCATAACGCTCACACAGAGTGTCAAATAGCGCTAGATACTGCTCACTGGGCGGAAGCTCACGATGGATCATTTCGCTGTAATGTGCTTGCCCGGTTTGAATCCGGCGCTCTTTTTCCTCTATTGAGAGGTACTCAGGCTCGATAGGGGTTAACAAAAACTGACAGTCTTCCGGCAGGTAAGAGCCATGGAAGGGCGCTAGGTGGGCCTGGGCAGTCATTGGGCAAGCTCCTTCACTGATTGCCAAACTTGGCTATGCGTGGGAATCACGGCCATATCGCCGTGGGCCATGAAGGGAAGATCAGACAAGCTGTCTCCCAGCGCGATTACGGTGTCATTGGGCTGACGTTCTAGCACGGTCTCCAGGAGAAACTGGCAAGCGTCTGCCTTGCACGTGTAGGACGGCCGCAGCGCCGCGTTACGCGTGTTGGCGTGAAGCGATAAGCCGTGTGTCATCGAGACGCGACGGAGTACGTCATGGGCTCCTTCTGGCAATGCCTTGGAAGCTTTCACCGAAAGATAAACAGGCACCTCTAAATCACTCAGTTGCCGTAAAGAAAAGGTGATGTCTGGAAAGGCGGTATTCATCGCATCGCGCAAGTCGGTATAGGCTCGCTCGATGGCAGAGGTCGCATCAGCCAATTGGGGAGTAATGCGCGCTTGCCAATCGGGCAAGATCGTACCCTGGTAGGTAACAAGGGCACCATGGCTCACTACGGCGTAGCCGCTGGTGAAGGGGAGCGACACACGCTCTAAGGCATAACTGGTACGGCCGGTGACTGGAATGATGATATCGGCCGACCCGCTCAACGCCTCCCATAGCCGCTGCTGTTGGTGTGTTTGAAAAGAGAGCGGTTTGCCCTCACCATCTACCGCAGCAAGCTGAACGCGTTCGGCATCAGCGGGTAGAGAGCGCTCGCTGGCAAACAGCGTGTCATCAAGGTCTGTCAGCAAAATGAGGCGTCCACGCGTCATGCGAAACACTCCTTGGCTTGGTGTGCGCTCTCTTGGTGAGCATGCTCTAAGGCTTGGCTCAAGTGAGGTGCCCCGATCCCGTCGAAGGCGAGGGGTAGCCGATCCAGCGGGGAGTTGTAGAGGAAATGTGTTTTGCGTGGTTGCCCCGGTGCCGGATGCTCAATTTTTGATACCACATCATCGCCCAGTGCAATGGGCGATCGGGTAGAGCTTTGGAACAGGACATCCACGCCGGCTTGCTCCATTGCTAGCGCGAGCTGGAAGGGCAGATCTAAAAACTCGCCCATGCCATAAACCACATAGGTCGCATGAGCTTGTTCGCAATTCACGGGCACGTGACGCTGCATGTCGTCAGGTAAGGCGACTGGCTGATCCGAAAACACCACACCTTGGAGACCGTGGTGATGAATTGGCAGTGGTTGGGGGTGCTTCAATAGTACGTCGCAAAAATCAACATCGACGTTGCCGGGTAACACTGCCTGATAGTCAGGATTCGCCTCGAAGGTAAAGGTGCCTGCCATCAACTGGACGAAACGAACGTCCACGCTAGCTGGTAAGAGTGATAGCAACGACTGTCGTGCCTCGTCGTCTAACCAACTGACCAGCGATACAATGTGGAGACGCTGCACTTGCGCCAACTCAGGCTGTTCGATCAATGCGTGAGCGAGCTGGGCAAGAGTCCGACCGGTTGAAATTTCATCATCGACCAGCACAAGATCCTTTACCGAAGTCACCGCTTGAAGAGACTCACCCTGTAAGCGCGCCATGTGCATGGTGTCGGCATGAGAGTGGGCTTCTCGAATGCGAATCCAGGGCTCCTCGACCAAAAAGCGCGTCGTGTGGTGGAAAACAGCAGAGCCATGTAGTTGGCCCAAGTGGCGTGCTACGCCAGCCCCCAATCCCACGGCAGTTTCGGCCATGCCCACAACATAGGCCGTATCGCCGTATAGCTCGATTGCTTGGGCGAGTTCGGCATGTATCGCATTCATTTTTGAAGGGCGAACTGGCAGATGCTTGCCTAATACGCGAGACACAAACAAATATCCACGGCGAGGATTAAGCCGCGAAGCGAACACCAGCAGTTCGTCTAAGCGGTGACCATGTTCGGTTAGCGTAATGGCTAATGTCCCAGCTTGAATGGTTTTTATCAGTGTCTGCGTGGTCATATTTATTCCGGTTTTTACGAAGGCTCTAAAAAAACACTTCGGTTGTTAAACGTTTTTTTAGAGCAAACAAAGCTCTTGCTGGAAAGTACATCCAGTCCAATAAAGAACCACGGTG
Organism: Cellvibrionaceae bacterium; assembly: GCA_027012915.1. Next base: position 10,780 of record JALUYN010000134.1, on the reverse strand, counting down.
ATAAGTAAAGAGTGTTGAGTGAGTGGGGGTTGTAACCCCCACTCAGGCGACAAACGCTTAAGAAGCGTTCAGACCGTACTTTTTAGCAAGGTCGGCTAAACCGCCGCTAAAGCCTTGGCCAATAGCGCGGAATTTCCATTCACCGTTATGACGGTAAATTTCACAGAAAATCATGGCATCTTCGATGGAGTAATCTTCAGACAGGTCGTAGCGAACGACTTCCTGATTGCTTTCTTCGTTGATCACGCGTGCAAAGGCGTTTTCTACTTGACCAAAGTTTTGGCCACGGGCAGCAGAATCGTGAATCGTCACGGTGACGGCAATTTTATGAACGTCAGCGGGAACTTTGGAAAGGTCCACTTTGATGACTTCATCGTCGCCATCGCCTTCACCCGTGCGATTATCGCCCGTGTGTTCCACGGAGCCATCGGATGATTTCAGTTGATTATAAAAAATAAAGTCGCTGTCGCTGCGGCATTTATCATCAGCATTCAACAAAAACACGCTGGCATCCAGGTCAAAATCTTGACCCGTCGTGACGCGTGCATCCCAGCCAAGGCCGATTCGGATTTGCTTGATGCCCGGAGACTCTTTGCTCAGGGAGATGTTGCCGCCTTTAGAGAGAGAAATAGCCATTTAATTACGCTCCATCGTTAAGTAGTGACATGCAGTTGCCCGACGCGGCCACGTCGGGCTGGGAAAAAGCCTTATTGCAGGCCGTAACCTTTCAAGAAGGCAGCGAGACCGCCCGCAAAGCCGTCGCCTTTGGCCGCAAAGCGCCATTCGCCATCTTTTTTGTAGAGCTCGCCGAAGATAACAGCGGTTTCGGTCGAGTAGTCTTCTGACAAGTCATAGCGCGCAATCGCGTCGTCGCTGCCATCTTTCAAAACGCGTACGAAGGCGTTGTTGACCATGCCGAAGTTTTGACCACGAGCGTCAGCTTCATGGATGGTGACGACCAAGACGATCTTGGCGACAGCGGGGTTCAGTTTCACGGTATCGACCGTGATGGTTTCGTCATCGCCTTCACCTTCGCCAGTGCGGTTGTCACCTGACGACACCACACCACCACAGGGAGAAGAGAGCTGGCTGTAAAACACCAGAGAACCCGCTTCGCCAACCGGCTTGTCGTTTTCGTCCAGCAGCAGCGCTGATGCATCCAGGTCGAATTCAGCACCATCGGTGATACGGGTATCCCAACCCATGCCCAAGATGAACTTCGTGGCGCCCGGTGCTTCTTTGGCGAGGTTAATCCGGCTGCCTTTGCTCAAATCAATCATGTGACACTCCTTTATACGGCGTATGGGGTAGTACCTGGCTTAGGCACTGGCAAAGACTCCATGAGTGCTTGCCAGTGCCTCCTCAATGAGAAGGCACCAGAAAACTTAGCTTTCGCTGAGAGCTTCGTCCTTTTTAGGGAACAAGAGACTGGCGAACACGCCCCCTAAAATCAGGCCCAGCACCACCATCATGCTGACCTGATGGTCGATGTGGTAAATGCCTAGGGCGGAGCTGGCCAGCTTGCCTGCAATGAAGATCAGCACCAAGGCGACCGCTTTCTCTAGGTACACAAGGTACTTCGCCGCAGCCGCCAGCATAAAGTACAGATTGCGCAGGCCGAGGGTGGCGTAGAACGCGGCGCGACGGGGCAGACTGAAACCCTCTTTCTCAGAGATCGCTTGGGCTTCTTTAGCGCCTACCACGAAGCGTTTACCCACCATACGTGGGATCACAGGCAGAACGCGCTGGGAAAGTTTCACCGACCAGTGATCAGAGTAGTCAGTGGTTTCGCCCTCCTCAGCACTGCCCATGAACATCTTAATGCCAGTCCAAAGCACAATGGCTGCGAACACCACTTCGATCCAGTGAGATAGGCCGAAGACGGCTGTACCTGCTGCAACGAAGATCGCTCGGAAGATCAGGGCACCGGCAATCCCGTAGTACAAAATACGGTGCTGCATGATGCCCTTAATGCCGAAGCTCGCAAAGATGGCAACAAACACCATCATGTTGTCGACCGATAATGCTTTCTCCAGCACGTAGCCTGCTAGGAATAGGCTTGCAGCTTCTGGGGAATAGCGAAGGTACAAGTACCCGAAAAACGCCAGCGCCAGGGCCACCCAAAAAAACCGACCAAATGGCCGCATTTTTAAACGTCACTTCTTCATCGTTTCGGTGGGAGAATAAGTCCAACCACACTGAAGCTACTACCGCTACCGTCAAGATAACGACAGCTTCGACCGGAAAGCCGAATTCCATAGCAGGCACGTCCTTATTTGAGGCCGAATTCAGCGGGGTCTAAGCCCAGCTCGCGGGCGATCTTGGCAGCTTGTGCCTGCTCAGTCGCGTCAAAGTCGCCGTCGGCACCGCCAATAGCAATAGCGAGGCGTACGACCATGCGCGCTTGGTCTGGGTTTTTGCGTACTTTACCGATATCACTCATGGCGGTGATTTCAGCGATGTCCACATCGGTGTCCGGGTTATCCGCATCTAGCGCGTCCAGATAGTTTTTAAACCGTTTGGCCACATCAGCGGTGTCAAAAATCTTCAAGGCATCATGTGACTGTACAAAGGCAATCGCCTTCTGTTTTTCTTCTCGGCTAATGGTGCCATCGGCCACTGTAATCATGGCGCTGGCTGCCATAGCAGCGTTTAAGAAGCTGTCGTTCTTAAACTTCATGGCGTCATTTTTGAGAGTCGACATGGACTCGCGGGCTTTAGCAATAATTGAATTGAGCATAATTTCCTCTGGCGGTAGCGTGTGACTCACGGCGCAGGTTAAGATTACCGTAAAGTATGCCTAATGCAATAGAATGAAGTAGATTTTTTTGAGATGCATATAGCTAATACTTTTGGGTATGAATCAGTGCCAACGCGATGTTACAAAAATGGTGTTGACGGCATTAAAAGATCCTGAGTCTTATACCAATACTTTTTTTTGTATTGTTGGTGAAGGAGGTTGTAAAACTCTTTGCACTTTCAGTTTCTTTTAACAGCGTTGAGATATAACGATGCAAGCGGGCATTGTTCTTATGTTAGGTCGTGTCAAACTAAAAAAGGGAGGTAGTGCTTTATGGGAACCACGTTGGTAACCGGACAGAACGCCAAGTTGAGCGCTCATCAACTGACGTTTCGTTTGCTCGTGGGTAACACGCAAAATGTCACGTTGGATGCATCGGCAGTGTTGCTGACCGGCCAAGGCAAAGTGTCCAGTGATGACGACTTTATTTTCTTCAATCAGCCTCAGCACCCCTCCGGGTCTGTCACCCAACGCGACGGTTCGACGTTTGCCGTGGATCTGGGAAGAGTTGGCACACATATCGAACGCATTGCCTTTGTGTTGACTGTCGAGCCGGGGTTATCGGCGTTGGCCGAGGGTTACCAATTCGTTCTCGATGGGGGTGGAGATCGTTTTGAATTCAGCGGGACAGGGAAGGGGCGACCGGAAAAATCACTCATTGTCTGCGAGCTGTATCGTCGCAACGGCGAATGGAAAGTCAAAGTGGTCGATCAGGGGTTTGCCGGGGGAATGGCACCGCTAGCGGAGCATTTTGGTGTCCAGGTCGACAGCAGTTCGACGCCTGCGCCTGCGCCCACTCCCTCGCCAGCCCCAGCCCCAGCTGCAAAGCCCTCCATTAATCTCAGCAAAATCACCCTCGACAAGAAAGGCGACACCATCTCGCTGGAGAAGAAGTCGTCGTCCTTCGGAAAAATCCACATCAATTTGAACTGGGATCAGACCAGCGGTGGGGCTAAAAAAGGGTTTCTAGGCTCCTTGTTAGGCGGCGGGAGCAACGGCGTCGACCTAGACCTAGGGTGTATGTTCGAGTTCAAAGATGGCTCGAAAGGGATTGTCCAGGCATTGGGCAACCATTTTGGTCAGCTTGATAGATCTCCCTACATTTTCCTCGATGGGGATGATCGCACGGGCTCCGTGAGCCTGGGTGAGAATCTGTACATTAACGGTAAGCATTGGGACCAGATTAAGCGCGTCATGGTATTCGCCTTTATTTATGAAGGGGTGGCTAACTGGGCGCAAACGAATGGTCGGGTGTCTATCAAGGCCCCGGATCAGCCGGAAATCGAAATTCGGATGGATGCCAGCGGTAAAGACCAGAATTTCTGTGTCATTGGCATGCTTGAGAACCGTAACGGGTCGCTCAACATCTCGAAGGAAGTCAATTATTTCAATGGCCACGAGTTAGCCGACCGTCATTATGGTTTTGGCTTCAAGTGGCGCGCTGGCAGTAAATAACACTGTTGATGTTTCCTTGGGGCAGTCGTTAGAAGTGGCTGCCCTCATACCCAACGATCTAACCATGTGAGCGAATCATGCGCCGTCTTCCCGTTTATCTGTGCCTAGATAGTTCGTACTCGATGTCGGGTGCTCCCATTGAAGCCGTCAACAAAGGCTTGCAAGCCTTGGTGGATATGTTGCGCCAGGACCCCTTTGCCCTCGAAACCGTCTACCTCTCGGTGATTCAGTTCAGCTCCGAGGCCCGCCACACGGTACCTCTGTGTGATTTGATGTCGTTCCAGCCACCTATCCTCAAACCTGATGGCATGACAGCGCTAGGCGCTGCTTTAAAGCTCACCGCTGATTGCATTCGGTCGGAAGTGCAAGCGTCGACCAGTAGCTCCAAAGGCGATTGGCGGCCGTTAGTGTTTGTGTTTACCGATGGGGCTGCTAACGACAATCTGCAGGTGGGCATCGATGCGATGAAAGGCGTTAGCGTCGCGAAGCTGGTTGGCTGTGCCGCTGGCCCCGATGCTAACACCGACGACCTGCAGCGCTTCGCGACCGACGTGGTGCGCTTGGATAGCAATGACGCCGAGTCGATCCGTGCTTTCTTCGCCTGGGTATCGGCGAGCGTGTCGATGACCAGTCAGTCCGTCGAATCAGGAGGCAGTGATGGTAGTGCCGAGCTCCCTCCGCCCCCGCAAGAAATTAGCGTCATCAATCTCAGTAAAAACTAACCCAAGGAGGTTATATGGATCGTCGTCTCCCTATCTATTTGCTGATTGATAGCAGCGGGTCAATGCGAGGTGAGCCCATTCAGTCAGTCAATGTGGGACTGTCTGCCATGCTGTCGGCGCTTCGCCAGGACCCGTATGCACTCGAAACGGTGCACTTGTCGATCATTACCTTCGATCATGAGGTCAAGGAACTGCTGCCTTTGCAGCCGCTTGAGAGTGCCCAGGTCGATGATATTGAGCTGCCCCGCTCTGGCGCCACGCACATGGGGGAAGGGCTCAACAAGGTCTGCGATTGTGTGGAGCGAGACGTTCGCACGGCCACAGCAGATCAGAAGGGTGATTTTCGCCCGATGCTCTTTGTCATGACCGATGGTGCCCCGTCTGACCTGATGGATTTTGAAGCGGCTGTGCAGCGCATCAAGGCGATGAAATTTTCAGACATTATTGCCTTGGCCGCAGGCCCAAAAGCTAAGCAAGAACACTTGAAGAAGTTTGCGACCAAGACCGTCAGTCTCGAAACCATGGACAGCGCCGGATTTGCGACCTACTTCCAGTGGGTATCAGCCTCCATTGCTGCTAGCGCCAGCGGTCAACAAAACGGTACGGCTGACGATATCACCCTGCCACCGCCACCCGATGAAGTGCAGGTAGTCCTGTAACTGAGGCCTTCATGAGACGTTTACCGATTTTCTTTGTTTTGGATGTCAGCGAGTCCATGGCCGGCGATCCCCATGCGCAGCTTCAACGCGCTATGGAGTCTATCGTTGCGCAGCTAAGGCAGGACCCAAGTGCGCTGGAAACCGTCTATATCTCAGTGATCGCCTTCGCCGGTAAGGTGGGCACCGTGGTACCCATGGTGGATCTCATGAGCTTTTACGCGCCTCGCCTTCCTCTCGGGGGAGGCACTGCCTTAGGCGAAGCGTTAGATGAGCTGATGACACGTATTGAGATCGACGTGAAGAAAACCAGCGCCTCCCAGCGGGGCGATTGGGAGCCGGTCGTGTATCTCCTGACCGATGGTCGGCCGACCGATCGCTATGAGGCCGCTGTCCGGCGCTGGCGCCAGCACTTTTCCAGCCGTGCGCACTTGATTGCGGTGACGTTGGGGCAGTCTGCAGACACTCAGGTGCTTAAACAGCTCACCGATGATGTTGTCTCTCTGGATGACGGCAGTGGGGAGGAGTTAAGTCGCTTTGCGCGCTGGGTCACCGCATCGGTGTCAGCGCAGAGCCAAGCCTTGGATGCAGGTAAAAGCGCACCGGGCATTTCACTCGCTAAAGCGGGGGACGTGGGTATCAGCTTGGTGAAAGAGGGCGATCCTGCCCCCGTCGATGACCAAGTGGTGGTGTTTACCGGGCGCTGTCATCGCAATAGAAAACCCTACCTATTGAAATATAGCGCCGTAACGTTGCCGGGAGGATTGGGCAGTGCGGCCAGTCAAGGGATCTATGGGTTAGAAGGCGGCTATCCACTGGAAGAAGAATATTTCGAGTGGTCGTCGCAAAGCAGTACCAACGCGTCGGTCAATTCTGACCAGCTTGAAGGCGTGCCGCCTTGCCCGCACTGCGGCGCGATGACTTCTTTCGCACTCTGCCAGTGTGGCAAGTTGATGTGTTGCAATGGCCCAGGCAAACAAACCTGTCCTTGGTGTCAAACGCCCGTTGCCTTTGGCAAAGGGGGAGGTAACAGCGGTTTCAACGTAGGCAGGGGGCAGGGATGAATCAGTCGGACGACTATTATCGCCGTGTGGTGAAAGCACTTTTGAACACCCCCGGCCGTCGCTGGAATGGTGCTGTAGTGGACTGGGCACTTAACGAGACTGACGCGAAAACGCTGATTGATCAGTTCCGTGATCAGTTTAATTCGGCGATGTCAGCCCAATACAAACGTGCTCAAACGGAAAAGCCTGCCGCACAAGAGCCTACGTTCACACCAGGGTTACCGGTGTGCGATAGCGAGGAACGCACAATGTCAGACGCTAAGCCCCAGCCAGCGCCCCAAGCAGTAGATGCACGTAACATGGATGATGTGGAGAGTGGCGAACCAGCACCGACGTTGCAGCCTGGAGAAATTCCTGACGCGCCAGCTGAACCAGCGGAAGTGAGCCCACGTCCCAGCATCATCTCGCGCACTGAAAGCCTGCCTAATGGTCGCTCTGGTCAAGCGTATGATGCTCAACTCGATAGCGTTGTAGCTTCCTTACCCCCACAACTCGTGCTGATTGATGACGGGGGCAGTGGCTTATCACTGACCGAAGAGGGGCGTCTTCAAGGCACACCCTCGACGCCCGGCAACTATCAGCTACGTGTAGAGGGGCGCAACGATCAGGGGGAGGTCACGCAGAAGCTGGAGCTCAAGCTGGCGCTGATCCCTAATTCACGTGATTTGTGGAAAAACCTGCCATCTGACCCGGCTGCGCCCTATGCAAAACCGGATGAAGACGTAGCGCGCTTGGATGTCGGCGATGGATGGCATATGGCCATGGCCTCTCAGCGCGGGCGCTCCCATGCCCACACCGGAGGGCAGCGCGATGACCACGGCGTGATTGCTCGCACATCAACCGGCTGGAACATTTTAGTGGTGGGCGATGGGGCGGGTTCGAGCGAGTTTTCGCGTCAGGGAAGTTTGTTGGCGACGACCACTGCCCGTGATGATCTGTTGAAGACGCTAGTGTCCAGTGCAGGAGAGTCACTGGAAGCGGCTGCACTGGCATGGTGGCAGGGGGACGATTTATCCCGTATGTCTCAGGAACTGCTTATCCCGCTTCAGCAGACCATTATTACGGCTGTGCATGCGGGTCACCGAGCGATCAATGAAGAAGCCAAGGCCTCCGGGCATCCTGTCAAGGCATTTGCGACCACGCTGTTACTAGCACTGCACAAAGAAACCCCGCAAGGCCATGTCGTGGTGACTTTCGGCATTGGCGATGGGGCCATTGCTGCATTGTATAGCGGAGACCAGGGGGAGCTGCTCAATACAGCAGATTCTGGACAGCACGCGGGCCAAACACGCTTTCTGGACGCGCCCCTGTTTCAGGAAGGGCAAGGGCTTTATCAACGGGCTAAGGTCAAGGTCTTCTCTTCGCTGGATGCCCTGATACTAGCGACTGACGGGGTGACTGATCCGAAGTTCGACTCTGATAACGACATGCATGATGGCCAACAGTGGTGGAGCCTCTTTGCCGAGCTAGCGCCAGCGCTACCCGAACCCTCTGATGAGGCAGCGCGTGATCCGCTTCAGGAGTACCTGGCATTTTTCATGGAGCGTCACCATGATGACCGCACCATCGCGGTACTGCATCGGGGTGCCGGCGAATCTCAGCCAAGCGATCTTCAGGAGGCGCAAGCATGAGTGAGTCGATTATTACGCTCACGGCTTCCAACGGTGAGCAGGTGCAGTTCCGGGATAAAATTATCGCGACAGGCGGGATGAAAGATGTCTATGCCAGCCCCGATAAGCGCTATGTTGTTGCCTTCTATCGCAACCAGCTGGATGACGCTGCCCGCCAGCGGCTTGAGATGATTACCGGTGCCTACCGGGAGCGCATCTTCGAGAATGAGCAAGGTGCGTATTGGGATCAATTCTATTGCTGGCCCACGGCCACCGTAGAGCATCAAGGGCGCGTTGGTGTCGTCGCGCCGTTTTACCGGGATCACTTCTTTTTTGAGCATGGCTCGTTTAATAACGACATGCTCAAGATCCAGGGCAAGGACAAAGAAGGGAAGTGGTTCGCTTCGCCTAATAATCAGTTCAAATTCCTGGATGAACGAGAACGGGGAAACTGGCTCAACTATCTGCAACTCTGCTTACGGCTCGCTCGGGCTATTCGGCGACTTCACGCCGCAGGGCTGGCGCATAGCGATCTGAGCTACAAAAACGTCTTGCTCGCTCCCACCACGGGGAACGTCTGCATCATTGACATGGACGGTTTGGTGGTGCCCGACCGCTTCCCGCCCGAGGTGGTGGGGACGCCCGACTTTATTGCGCCTGAATGTGTTGCGACCAGTCACCTGTCCAAGACAGACCCTCAGCGTGCACTTCCGAGCATTTTCACTGATCGTCATGCATTAGCGGTCATGGTCTATTCGCTCCTTCTACTCCGCCATCCGCTGCGTGGCCAAAAGGTTCATGCTGAAGATCCTGGCGAGGATGAGCGTTTGACCATGGGAGAAAAAGCGCTGTTTATCGAGCATCCAAACGATGCTTCAAATCGCTTAGCGCCCACGGAGAACACAAAGCCGACTGAGCTGCCCTGGAAAGATCCTAAGAAGCTGCCGTACACGGTAACCGGGCCATACCTCAAAGAGCTGTTTGATCGAGCGTTTATAGACGGCCTTCATGAGCCCCGGCAGCGGCCCAGTGCCGATGAGTGGGAGACGGCGCTGGTGAAGACGGTTGATCTGATACAGCCGTGTCAGAACAGCAGCTGTCAGCAGGGGTGGTTTGTTTTCGATAACACGACGGCACCTCGCTGCCCGTTTTGCGGTACCCGCTATCAGGGTAAATTACCGGTGATCAATCTGTACTCCGCCAGGGGAGACCGGTTTCGCCCCGACAATCATCGTCTGATGGTGTATTCCAATCAAAGCGTGTTCCCGTGGCATATCGACCGCACGATTGTGCCAAACGAGCGACTGGCTTCAGAGAATAAATCCAGGGTGGGCTACTTCGTTCTCCACCAGCAGCGCTGGTTCTTGGTTAATGAGAGCATGCCCGACTTGAAAAATGCCAAGACGGGGGAAGCAATCAGTATCGGCGGTAAGGTTGAGCTGGAAGATGGCTTACAGCTACTGACCGGTAAGTCTCCCAGCAGTCGCTTGTTCTATCTGCAAATGGTGTAAAACAGCAGGTTAGTTTGCGACAGGTAGCACCCAACGCTGCCTGTCCAATAAAAAAGCGCTACTTGCGCATCTCACAACAGAAGAAGATAAGGGTTATTCCATGGGGTTCATTCTTGCAGCGGTATTAGGTCTCTTCACCCAACCGTTACTATCCAGCCGATTGGCCAGGGGCGAGCTAGGTCTTAAAAAGACGTTTTGGCTCTATGGCGTGCTCATCGGTGGGGGGATTTATGTGCTGGGGTATTGGTTATTTGCGCGCACTTTAGCTGATCCTTATGGCGATATTGAAAGTGGATTAAAGCAAGGGATTTTTATCGCGGGTTTTTATAGCATTTTTGTGTTTCTAGGCATATGGCGAGCAGCCAAGAGCCAGCCACTGATCCAGCGATTCGTGGTTCGGTACTTTTCTGTTTTTTTTCTCAGTACGTTTGCGGTGTCGGTCTACGTAGGATGGACATACTACGTGGTGATTGCACTCGTTATATTTCTAGCTAACAAGCTTTCCCGCCTTGCGCCTGCCGCAAGCGCTGCGGATTGATCAAAGACCGCACACGCAAGGCATGCATGGAAAGGCCCTGCCGAAGCAGGGCCTTTCTGCTTTTGTTAAAATATGATTTTCATTAACATCCTAAAGCAAAATGAGTTCAATATTTTGACCGTGGTGCGGCTTAGCAGTGTTTGCATTTCCAGTGCCTTTCCCACCGCCTTTTGAAGAGGTGTTTGTCTGGTATTACTGAGGCGGCATAGCTTTATAGTTTCTGAAATGTTATTAATCGAAGCCAAATAACGCTCTTCTAATGGCTTCAGTTTTGGGCCAAATGCGTACTCAATCGCTATTGTTACTATAACCTGAATCCGTGAGACCGGCCCCCGGAAGCACTTCTAACCCACTGACCTGCATGGCAATATAGCCATTATCGCCATTCACCCAGACAGTGCCATGCCCAACATAAAGTTCCGCG
>JALUYN010000133.1 GCA_027012915.1 Cellvibrionaceae bacterium | reverse complement strand
ATTCGGGCAACCACATACACCAGCCCCAAATAAAAAAGTAATAAGCACAGCAACCCAGCAATTACCGTGGCGACGTACCCACCCATGCCCAGGATGGCATCAAAACCCATTTTGGTAGTGATCTCCGTTAACAAGCCAAAAACGGCCAAAGGCGCAATCAGCATCGCCCAGCTGACAATTTTCATGGCAACTTCCTGCAGAGACATCGCAATATCCAATAGCGGTTTGGCGCGTGCAGACTGGATCATCAGTAATGCAATGCCGAAGAAAATTGAGAAAACGACAATTTGCAACATACTGCCATCCAGCGCCGCGCGGAGCGGATTCGATGGAATAAGATTCGCCAGAGTTTTGGGGAAGTTAAGATGGCGTGCAGCCGAAGCGTCTGACTGTGTTACGAATTCCTTGGCGTTCTCTGCCTGACTCAACGAATCCAGTGACGCATTATCAACCATCAGTTGCGAAATATACGCTCCGGGTTTTACTAACTCGGCCAATACAATACCGAGCATTACCGCAACCGTCGTGGTGCACAGGAAATATGGAATGATCCTGATACCCAACCTTCGCAGTTGCTCACCCGTGCCGCAGGATGCAACCCCCAGAACAATGGATGAAAAAATCAGCGCCACCATGATCATCTGAATCAGCGCCAAAAAAATATAGCCTGGCAATGCCAGCCAACCCGCGATTAGTTCTGCCACGTGCCTATCGACTAAGGCCATACCTCGTGCAGAAATCAGCATACCTAAGGCAATACCCGCGATCATACCAATCAGGATTTGCAGCCATAGTCGGGTTTTAATTAACAAACCCAGACTTTCGGTCAGTACCAGGATATCTGCAATCGAGGCATATTTAAGATGATGTTTCTTCATCAACAGTGTGTTCTCTCACTAATTAGTTGCAGAGCCATTATTTATCATTTCCACTTGCATCACATTGATCATTCCGGCGCGGAACATGCCGGCACAACTAGCCAGATAAAACTGCCATTTTCGAATGAAACTATCGCTATACCCCAGCGCTCGAACAGCTTCTAAATTCATGTCGAAATTAGACAGCCATCGTTCCAGCGTAATCGCATAGTCAATACCGAATTCGAAAACATCGTTGACACGTAAGCCTGCACCCTGCGCTACTGCTTCAAAACGTTGTCGCGAAGGAAGCATTCCCCCCGGGAAAATATGCTCTCGCAAAAAATCGCTGCCATCGCGGTACTCCTTAAATCGCTCTTCGGCAATGGTGATGGTCTGGATCACAGCTTTACCACCGGGTTTTAGAAAAGCGTGGACATCTTTCATATAGGTTGGCCAATAGGATTCGCCCACATGCTCAAACATTCCGATCGATACGAGGCCATCGAAGGTTCCTGATAACTCTCGATAGTCCTGCAACCGAACCTCCGTGATCGCGCTCATATTGGCATTTTTGAGGCGTTCTTTTGCGTATTTGGCCTGTTCGTCCGACAGTGTCACCCCGGCAACCTGACACCCGTGCTGAGCGGCGGCTTCCATGAACCCACCCCAACCGCAGCCGATTTCCACAATGTGATCGCCTGGTGAAGGGCTTAGTCGCTGAAGGATTCGGTTGTACTTAGCCTTCTGGGCATCAAACAGGGATAGATCTGAATTACCACCAGACAGACCACATGAGTAAGTCATACTCTTATCCAACCAAAGCGCATAAAAATCATTGCCCAGATCATAATGCTCATGCACGTTCTGTCGGCTACGCTTCAGGGTATTGAATAGCAAATGGTGTTTGCACCAGTACAACAACTTTAACCACAGATTGGTGTGGAAGTACCGGTCAAGCACAGCGAGGTTGGCGGCGGCAACTCGCATCAGGCCAAGCAGATTGGATGTGGTCCATTTCCCTGCCATATAGTCTTCACCGAATCCCACATCGCCATGTGTAATAAGACGATCTATAACAGCCCAGTGATTGATTTGAAGATCGGCACTGTCGCCCTCTTCACGACCCTGGCAGCGTAAAATTTCTCCGTTTGGCAAAGTAACGGTTAATTCGCCTATTCCTAAATGTTTCAGCGCCTGAAGAAAGAGCTTACGGTGTGACACGTAAATAAATCCCAGTATTTTTTGAGTATTCTGTTAACTGCGTGTTCATAGGGATGCGAGCAAATCCAGTAAGCGGCACGCATAGGCATATTCGTTGTCATACCACACCTGGAGCTTGACAGTACGATCGCCGATAACTCGTGTTGAGAGTCCGTGAACAATGGCGGAATGAGGATTGCCGATGATGTCACTGCTGACCCATTCCTGTTCGGTAAAATCCATCACGCCTTGCAGTTGATTCTTACAGGCGTCGGCCAGGCACTGATTGACTTGTTCCTCCGTGACGGGTTGTTGCAATCGTACTGTGATATCGGTCAAACCGCCGTCGGCTATCGGTGCGCGAACCGCCAAGGCGGAGAATTTACCGGCCAGTTCGGGCAATACCGCGGCAACCACCTTATCCGCGCCAGTGGAGGTTGGCACGAGATTGAGGGCAGCTGCGCGACCTCGAATACGTTTGCGTGAAGCCACATCCACCAGACCTTGGGAGGAGGTATAGGCATGGATGGTGGTGGCGGATGCGGTGTCGATACCATAGCTTTCGAGCAATACTGCTAAAGGGGGCACCAGAGAATTGGTGGTACAGGAACCGTTGGAAATAATCTGATGCAACTCTGGCTGAAATGCATGATGATTGACGCCATAAATAATGGTCAGGTCCGCAGATTCCGACGGCGCGCTGATCAGTACTTTCCCTGCACCCGCCGCTAAATGTTTGCTGGCATCTTCACGCTTCCGAAATAGTCCAGTGCCCTCCAGCACCCAATCCACACCGAGATCCGACCACGGCAGGTGTTCAGGCTCGGCCTTGTGGTAGACGGGAACCGTGACACCAGCGACACATAATTGATCGCCTTCGATGGCAACGGGCGATGGCAGGCGACCATGCACAGAATCAAATTCCAGGAGGTACGCCAATGTTTCTGTATCGGTCAGATCGTTAACGGCAACCAATTGCAGATTGTCAGGCTGGCGACGCAGGTATTCCCGCATCACCAGTCGGCCTATTCTGCCAGCTCCGTTGATAGCAAATCGTTTCATCGCTTTTCTCCTTTTGAATTGTGGTCACACGGCGGCGCTGACTTAGTCAGGCAGCACCACCAGTTTATTGGGCAACTCGTTTTTTTCCGTTGTGGCGGGATAAAATTCAGCCAACAAGCCACCACAGGATTCAATACACTGAATAAACCCTTCGGCGATCTGGTTCTGCTTCACCTGCTGAATGAAGGCGGCAACAATGTTTTGCCATTGATCATCCGCGATCTTTTGCGCGATCCCTCGGTCGGCAAGAATCTCCACATAACGCTCCTGGGCCGAAACAAAAATCAACAACCCGACACCTTCCCGCGTATGGTGTAAACCATTCTCC
>JALUYN010000132.1 GCA_027012915.1 Cellvibrionaceae bacterium | reverse complement strand
CCCTCCAGAAGATTGGCGGTCTATCCAGCCACGCCCACATCAGCCATCCCAATCGCGAAGAATTTAGCCACCTGTTTTTTGGCTCCGCGTTTCGCAGCTCTCTGGGCTCCCTCACGGCCACTCACCCACCGCTGGATGTGCGCATCAAGCGTATCGATCCCAATTGGCAGGGCCATTTTCCCGTGGTCACCAGCAGCGCTAGAGATACAGTGGAAGAACAGGTATCAGGGTTTTCTGCGACGCCGGTTTCCAGTGCAGAGATTCCGTTGGAAGATGCCATAGAATTGATTGGTGAAACCACTCCGCAACAGATCAGCGCGGCGCAAGCGCTACTGCAGGAAATACCCGACACACTAAGCCACGCGGCAAAAGACGCCTACTCGGCCCGCGCGATTATTTACGGTCTGCTGGTAGCCGGCCAGCAGGAACAACAAGCCTGTTGGGAACTACTGCAACAACAGGCCCACCCTGTGACCTACAAGTTCAGCCAGAAGATTTTCCCGCTGATAGCAGCACTGTCTGATCGTGAAAAACTCCCCCTGTTTGAGCTGTGCCTGCCAGCGCTTATGCAAATGTCTGAACCGCAAACTCAGGTGTTCCAGAAAAATGTGATTCAACTAATCAAGGCCGATGGGCAAGTGGCCATCTTTGAATGGGCACTCTATCGGTTATTGAAGAACAGACTGACACCAAGCCGCGCCCGTGGTGAGAAAAGCCTTTCCCTCAATCATGCCAAGGCCGCTACTCAACAATTACTCAGCACCATCGCCCACGCTGGCAGCGATACCCCGGAGCAGGCTCAGCGAGCCTTTGACGCCGGAGCCGCGGTGATCAAGTTAGCCAATCGTCCGCTACAACCGAGCGAACACAGCACCCTGCCTATGCTCGATAGCAGCCTGCAACAATTGCGGCAATTGCCTCCGTTGAAAAAGCCGGTATTGCTGAAGGCGATTGCCGCTACTATTCAGGCCGATGGAGATATAACAACCAGCGAGCGCGAGTTGTTCCGCGCTATCGCAGACTGCCTCGATTGCCCGATGCCGCCACTGTAGCTATAGGCCACTGCATCAACGAACCTGTGCTGGCGGGTTAACCGGCGCGGGTGTAATTGCGAATGGTGAACTGCTCTTCAAAGCCCAGGGACTGATACAGGGGTAGCCCTGCAGCAGACGCTTGCAACACCAGATAATCACCACCCCGCAGAACCGCCT
This sequence comes from Cellvibrionaceae bacterium, assembly GCA_027012915.1. The sequence goes on along the minus strand of JALUYN010000132.1, from coordinate 2,243 downwards.
CTTTCAATACTCTTTGCATCAAGCGGCGAGCAATACCCTGCCCTTGATGTTCAGGGCTTACCGCCAGCTGATGCACACCGACAGTATCTCCCGTCTTGAGTAAGATAACTCCGGCCACCGATTTGTCGTGCTCAAGATACAACCAAACTCTGGCATCCGACTCCGACAACAACGACTGAATAGCAGCAGCGTCGATGTCATAGCCAAAGGCGGCGCTTTGTATGGTGAGCCAATTCTGCAACTGTGATTCAGTCTGAACCGTTTGCAGTTCCCCTTCGATGTCGAGTTCAGGCAAACCAGCGGATCTATACGCCGCGATCGATTTCAACATTGCCACTTGCTCGAATGCCACCTGCCAACCTGAACCATGCAACAGCGGCTCATCACCGGCAGGATCAGTATTTTCGATCACCGGAACTATGCACTCACGGGGAAGATCAGATATCGAATCCACCAAGTCACCATCAGAGTCTCCCTGTTTCCAACATCGGTTTGGCCACTGTGTATGACGCCACCACCCTGCACGCCCGAAAAACGGAACTGCGCCATAGCGCTGCCACAGGGCGTGCAAATTGCGCAGGTTTTTCTGTTCAAGATCCATATTTTTGTGCACCCCGATTGAAAAGCAGTATCCCTGCGATCATTAACACCAATCCCGCGCAACGCTCAAAGGTCAGAGGGTTTTCAGGAAGCCCGAACCAGCGCCAATGACCGATAGCCGCAGCGGTCATAATCTGCCCTGAAAGCACCAGGGACATCATACTGCCCATGCCCATCTTCGGTATCAGGTAGTAACTGATACCCACGCCCATCGCGCTGATAACTCCGCCTGCAACCCATAGATAGGCGGGCACCGATGTCACCATATCGCCACTGATATTCATGCTGCCATAACTCAACATTATCGCGGTGCTAGTTACAAAGGCCACCGCAAAAGCAATTACCGTAGCCGCCAGGGCACTGTCAAGCAGCACCCCCAGCTTGGCATTGAGAGAAGCCTGCAAGGCTATGGCCGCGCCTGCGCCTAATGCCATGAATATTGAGAACCACACCTCACACCACCTGCACGAATGCGTCGTAGTCTTGCCGTATTCTGGGGCGATGTGCGTAGGTATCGTTTTCATGTCGATACCCCAAAGCGCAAATCACGGTAGATGTCAGTCCCTGTTGTTTCAAGCCCAGCACCTTGTCAAAACCTTGAGGCTCAAAACCCGCCATCGGGCAACTGTCGATACGACTCTGCGCGGCACAGGTAAGTAAGTTGCCCAAACCAAGATAGGCCTGTTGTCGTGCCCATTCCTGTTTTTCAGCCGCCGACATTCCCAGCAGGGCCGATGTCAGAGCCGTACGAAGACGTGTTCTTTCGTCGCCGGATAACAGATGTAATTCGCCATATCGCTGTATATAGCGATTCACCAGTTGCTCGTCTATGCGAGCTTGACTGGCAAATACCACCAGGTGAGAACAGAATCGAACCTTCTCCTGACCGTAGGCATACTCGCACAAGCGGGCCTTAACGGAGTCCGCTTCCACCACTAGCAATTGATAGGGCTGCAAGCCGTAGGCAGACGCGCTCAAGCGCGTGGCTTCCAGTAGTTCCCGCAACTGTGATTGCGGTATTTTTCGATCGCTGAACTGCTTAACTGCGTAGCGCCAATTTAATGCTTCAATAAATTTCACTATGTATACCTCGCCAAGGTCTGTTCTATATCGTGACAACAGCTTAGCGAGACGAACAGTGGCGTTCATTTACATAGGTTGATCAGTTGCGGTTTTTTCTGATTCGACTGAGCTGCGTTGGGGTTACCCCCAAATGCGAGGCGATGTGATACTGAGGCAGACGCTTTACCAAATGCGGATACTGTTCGATAAAGCGTTCATAGCGGTCGCCGGCTTGCTCCTGTACCAACTGGATTTCCCGACTGTCCTTGGCCAGAAGCCAATTGCGTTCGAGGTAGTGGATCTGAAACATCTTGAGATCGTGGCACTCGTGCAACAGGGCACGGTAGGCAACAAAATCTATCTCGATAATATGACTGCGCTCAAGCGCTTCAAACCCCATCAACGAAGGTTCACTTTTTAGTAGTGCGGTCATCGCTCCAGGAAACTGACCTTCGCAGAAAAAATTCTTATTGTATTCCGCCCCGGATTCATCGCTGACATAACAGCGCACCAGGCCTTCAGCCACAAATGCGAACGACGAAGGTAAATCCCCCAGTTGATAGAGCAGCTGGCCTTTTGAA
>JALUYN010000131.1 GCA_027012915.1 Cellvibrionaceae bacterium | reverse complement strand
ATAACAGTCACAGCGCAAGTTCTGGACGTTTCTGAAAAAGACTCAGTATACGCCTGGGCTGATCAAGTAGTTAAAGATCACGGCAAGGTCAATATGATCTTCAATAATGCCGGGGTCGCGCTATCCGGTACCACGCAGACTCTTTCCCTTGAGGACTATGAATGGATTATGAATATCAACTTCTGGGGTGTTATGTACGGAACCAAGGCATTTCTACCTTATCTTGAACAGTCCGGCGAAGGACACATTGTCAACATTTCCAGTGTTTTTGGCATTCTTTCCCAACCGCTGATGGGCGGCTATAACGCCAGTAAGTTTGCGGTCAGGGGCTATACTGAGTCGCTTCGTCAGGATCTCGAAATGGCGAGGTCAAATGTATCCGCAACCTGCATTCACCCTGGTGGGATCAAAACCAACATTGCCAAGTCCGCGCGCATGTCAAATGAGATTAAAGACGTAACGGGCAGCAGTGGCCAGGAATTAATGGCAGACTTCGAGCGTTTCTTTATTACCACACCCGATACGGCGGCAGAAACGATTCTTCGCGGCGTAGCCAAGAACAAGCGCAGAGTTCTCATTGGTAAAGACGCACGAGTTCTGGATCTCCTTGCCCGGTTGTTCCCGACAGGCTATCAGAAAGTAATGACCAGAGTTTTTCAATCTTAAGAGTAGGATAGGCCTGGTGCATTCTCAAAGCAACCAGGTCAATCCTTTGTGAAAAGAGTTCATTAGCGACCCTTTTATTTCTTCGTCTAAATATTTGAAACCAACTCTTCCCTAAAATACGCTCTGATAGTTTCGGGTTGCTCAACACTGATAAAGTGGTCAGTGTCTTGAGTGGCTACGATATCTACAATAGAGTTCTTTGTCGCGCTATCGACCATAGCCTGACGCCACAATACCCGATCCTTTTCCCCGACAAACAAACTCACTCTGCGAAAGTTTGAGTAGATATAGTGCTCGTTGGCGAACTGCCAGTCGACAATATCCATCATATTGGCCAGGGCAGTGCGATACTGCTTGGGAGCAAAAGGTATGTGGGCAACTACCTTTTCTTTTTCTTCGCTTCTTACTTTTAAGATCGGTGATTTCAGCCTTTTCTTCTCCGGGATCAATCGCATTAGCGCCATGAAAAAGGGGAACAGATAGTAGCCTACCGGTTGCAGCTTTTTCTCTAATCCTCCTGCCAATCGTCCTTGCGGTACCACCGCGGCTTCAAGAATCGCCTCGGCAGTTTTCGTCAACTCTGGATCTTGGCGCCCGGCTTCAAGAACAACAGCACCACCCCTGGAGTGCCCGTGGAGTACAACCCGCTCATCCGTAGTCATGTGCCGTAAAATCTGATTCAAACAATGGGCATCATGGGCAATGGTTCCAAGGCGATAAGAATTGTTGTCGAACCAATTGGGCCTGGGACCCGGCGTTAGTTCGAACGGACAGTGATAGTTAGCGTTATTGATGATTATTAGTTTCGCCGGCGTATCTTTGTGCACGTCTAGAAAATACCGCATGTCCTCCAAGAACCCGGGAAAACAAATTATCGTTGTTTTGGATACCAGATCATCAGGAAGATGAGATCGGTCTGGCAGGCATATTACATGATGTTCGCACTCAAATAGCTCACCGTGAAATGGTTCAGATGACTTTTGTGGCCAGCGAAAATGTAACAGAAACACTCTGATCGAATGGACAACCAGAACTAACAGGAGAAAAACAATAAATGTTTGCATAAGAAGCGATAGGATAGTTAACAAAACCCCATAAAAATATGGTTTACCAAACCAGCTAAGTGAGGGTAAACGACCACTCTCAAGAGTGGTCGTAGATGATGCAATCTAAGCGTACTTAAAGGTTGCTGAGCCAAGATCAATCTTCGGCAGCTGCTCACGCTCTTCCCAGTAATCCTGGGACAATTGCCAATCATCGCTGGGACCACGTTTTGGCATTAATGACATAGAACGCATCAGGTACCCTGGATTGAACACTTCCGAATCCGCCCATGGGCGCAGAGGCTTATTCAAATCCTCCTCAGGCAGCACAACAGACACTTCATCCGCGTCGATGTGGTCCATATGCTGAAGCATTCGACAGACAAAATCACTGATTAAATCTACCCTCAGAGTCCAGCTCGCCCGGAAGTAACCCATGATCCAAGTCATATTCGGTACACCGGTAAACATCATGCCGCGGAAGTTAACTGTCTCACCAAAGTCGACCGGCTGGCCGTCAACGGCGAACTCGATTCCTCCCATCACGCTGATATTGAACCCTGTCGCGGTAACGATAATGTCAGCTTCCAGTTCCTCTCCGGATTTCAGGAGCAGTCCTTTCTCGGTAAAGCACTCAATTTCATCGGTAACCACAGATGCTTTGCCGCTGTTGATGCCTTCAAACAAATCCCCCTCAGGTGCAACCGCAATGCGTTGTCTCCAAGGATTGTAGTTGGGCGTAAAATGGCGCTCGACATCGTAGTCGTCGCTTAGCTTCTCTTTTACACCTTTAACCAGCTCATCCTTGGCGACATCTGGAAATTCTTCGCAAAACTTGATGACGTCGTATTGCTCCTTCAGTACCTGCCGGCGAGCAATCTCGTGTACCCACAGAGGATCGACATCAAGCGTGCGCAACTGCGTCGCCAGCTCATTGTTATTGGGGCGAGGATAGAAATAGGTAGGAGACCGCTGCAGCATGGTAACGTGCGCAGCTTCACCGGCCAAAGCTGGTACAACGGTGGCAGCTGTCGCTCCAGAGCCAATAACGATAATGCGCTTACCGCTATAGTCCAAGGTCTCTGGCCAATGCTGCGGATGCACTATCTCACCATTGAAAGCGTCCATACCCTGCCACTGCGGTGTATAGGGATTTTCATGGTCGTAGTAGCCTTGGCACATCCAAAGAAAACGCGTCTTTAATTCTACGGTGTCACCGTTAGTGTTGGCGATGATGGTCCAGTTCTTATCACGGGAACACCAACTGGCACTGACAATCTGATGATTGTAGCGAATATGCTGATCCAGATTAGCGTCGCTGATCACTTCACCCATGTATTGCAAGATCGCCTCGCCGGAAGCGATCGGAGTATCCTCCCAGGGCTTGAATCGATAACCAAAAGTGAACATATCACTATCGGAACGGATCCCTGGGTACTTATGGAGCAGCCAGGTGCCGCCATAACTCTCTTTGCTTTCCAACACGCAAAAGCGCTTGTCGGGGCACTGCTCTTGCAGATGATGAGCCGCACCAATTCCGGAGATACCGGCTCCAATAATTAATACATCAAACTGTTCTACTGCACTGTTCATGCACACCTCCTACGAGTTGTCTGGAATACCGGGTTTGAATGTTCGCCAATCCCCCTTACCCCAATATCATAATTGACTCATCGAATTTAGATGGGTTAAATACAGTCAAGATAAGGGTTAATTACATTCACTCAGCAGGTTATATACCTTCAACTTGGCGCTAGATGCGTTCGACGAG
>JALUYN010000130.1 GCA_027012915.1 Cellvibrionaceae bacterium | reverse complement strand
AATCACCGCATTTAAACGCTTGCCAATGTCTGCCATGGCTTGGTCCCAACTGACCTCTTGCCACTCGCCAGAGCCGCGCTCACCAACTCGCTTCAAGGGCTTGGTAATGCGGGTTTCATGCTTGAACCCGGATGGCGCAGCCACGCCTTTCATACAGATATTGTCACGGAACATGGGATTGTCGGAATGCCTGACCCGCTCCACCTCACCGTCCTTCACTTCGATAGCGACATTGCAGGCGATGTCGCAGCTTGCGCATATGGACTTCACCGCCGTTACCCCGGGTTTTGTTTTCTTTGGGTCTGTCACTTCGTTTACGTATTCATCTGCACTCAACAACACCGCACCAGCCATAGCCACCTCTCTCTTAACTCGAAATTTATAGTTGGTCCATTTTATGGATACACTAGTCCATTTTTTGGACTTTAGTCAAACTGTTTACTATAATTTTCGAGAACGTAAGCTACCAACCCCGCTTATTGAGCCGAGAGAAGAGCCTTATGAAATGGGAAGAACTCCCCCAACAGCAATGCTCCATTGCCCGCAGTCTCTCTGTGATAGGCGACCGCTGGACCCTATTGATTCTGTCGGATTGCTTTCTCGGGGTGAGACGATTTGAAACCTTTCGCGAGCGCCTGGGCATCTCGCGCACAATTCTGTCAGACCGACTGAATCTGCTGGAGCGTGAAAACGTCGTGCGCAAGCAGGCCTATCAGGAAAAGCCCACCCGCTATGAATACAAACTCACCGGCAAGGGGCGCGAGCTGTATCCGGTGATTCTGTCGCTGGTGAAATGGGGCGATAATCATTACGCCGATGAAGCGGGCATTCCCATTGTGTTGAATCACAACACCTGCGGGCATGATTTCCACGCACAAATAACCTGCTCAGAATGCGGCGAACCGGTAGACGCCCGCAATGTAACTGCCCGCAAACGCGATGAAGTTGATGGGTTTCCTACAGTGGAACGTGGACCTGTTGAACAGCAGGCGTAACCGACCTATGCAGGTGCTTTGGGTCGGGCCAAAAATATTGCCAATAGAATCAGACCACTGCCCGTAAGCTGCATGGGATTCATGCGCTCTTCAAGCAGCGACCAGGCCATGACCGCGACCAACACCGGCTCCATCATTACCAAAATGGATGCCCGATCCGCGGGTACTTCTTTTTGGCCTGACACCATTAAAAAGAAACGTAGCCCGGTGGAAATGACCACCATAAAAAACAACGCCGCGGCCAACCACCAGGACGGTTCAATATGCCAATCGGAAAGAAAAGGGGCCACGCACAATGACAGAATGGCGCACGCCAAAAATTGCGCCCAGCTCATAGCACCCGAGTCAAATTCCCGGGAAAACTGGGAGTTGGTTACCAGATACATGGAAAACAACACGGCCGACAGCAACATCCAGCGACTCGCCGGGGTAATCTGCAAACCGTTCTCCAACGTCAGCAAGGCCAGACCTATAGCGGCCACGCCCAACCCCCAAAGCGTGTTCGGCATGATACGAGTGCCAAACACCATACGTGCCACAAACGGCGCCAGAATACTCTGCAGACTGGTAATAAATGCGGAACTACCCAGCTGATCGGTAATCATTACCCCGTAGCTCCAGGTCATAATCCCGAGCCACAGGAACACACCGGGTAAAGCGGCTTTCCACAACCCCTGCCAGCGAGGCTTGGCGCGCAAGACCAGAGGAAAAAACAACAGTGCCAACAGTGGAAAGCGCATGATATGAAATAGCAGCAGGTCCATATGCTGTAGCGTCCACTGCACCACAGGATAAGTAATCGCGCCAATCAGCACCGCGCTCAATATCGCCAGTTCAGCTTTCCAGGGTCTCATAAATCTCAGTCGCAACAGCTCACGTGAAGCCGGACATCATGCACCAAATAGGTGAAAACCCCTATGACCCTTTCTATCAAACTGCGCGCATCTGCGGTTATTCGAAAAAAGGGTTTGCACTCAAATAAAATGATCATAGCGGTCTCCACCAATACCCGCAGTATCGACAGTGATAGCGACCACATTCCGTTCGCCGACCTGCTGAACGAGAAACGTCCTTGCCCGGAGATTGAGCTTGGCGCGATGAATGATCTGGACATTCAATTTACGCCCGGCACCACATCGCACCCCAAGGCAGTACTGTGGGCTCACGCCAACGCCATTTGGGGCACCCAGCTCAATGCTCAACATTTTCGCGTGAGAGACAACGCCATCTGTCTGGCGTTTCTACCGCTGTTTCACACCAACGCACAATCCTACTCCATGCCCTCTACACAGTGGGTAGGGGTACGCTGGTACTGCTGCCCGAGTTTTCGGCATCGCGCTTTTGGAAAGTTTCGCTGCTCAGCAAATGTAATTGAACACCCCAACGTGCTGCTATTGGTTAAAGAAGCGGACGAAAAACCTGGTTAGTGTTTGGTCAGACCTGGCACAGTGACTGGACGTTTCAAGAACAACCTCCCCGTTCACCGCATCCTGAATGAAGCGGATATTCCCCTTATGGCGGCGACACATTGTTTGCCGGCGTCTACAACGTCTACAATTCTCCGTCTCCTGCGATGCAGAAATTTTGTGGGTCAAGGTACCGATTATGGTCACCGGCGGTTTCCGCAGCCAGAGTGCTATGGAGAGTACAGTAAAGTTTGACGTTGGAAATTGTCGGCCTGGCGCGTCCTTTTGCCGTTGATCCGGACTTACCCAACAAAGTCCTCAAGGGCAAGGGTTTTCAATCCAGTGTAAAACCCATCAGCACCGGTATTAAGAAAGTCGATCAGATGGCGATTATGGAGATAAGCTGGTACACCGACCAGATTCGTCGAATCAGTGAAGGCAGAGCGCCAGAAACCAAGATTCGCGGACTGTAATCAGTAACTGAAGTACTGTTCAACTTTTGGAAGCGTGGTCAAGCGGGTACGTGCGTAATTCAGGCTTATGACTCACATCGTGCCAGGCATATTGGGCTTCAAGCGTCACGCCAGAGTGGAACCCATATAACTGATTGAAATCGAATCACCCTCTGCTGCCTAATTCACAAAGAAATCCAAAACCTCCAAAAACCACGTCATTCCCGCGAAAGCGGGAATCCCACTAAGTAATGGCGTCAGGCTGAAATAACACTGATATATCCTGTATTTATCAACAATAACCGACACTCCGTCGTTTATTTGTATACACGACACAAAAAAACCAAGTAATTCAAAAAGGTACACCACCACCCAAATCAAATCATCGATATACGACGCCTTTAGAAAATAGGTGTGGCGTTATTTCTGTGAGTTTATTACTCTAAGTCCATTCAATAACCGGCTGATTACAGGGAAGAAATTAGCTGCGTCACACTGATTCTCTCCCTGTATTAGCGACAAAGAAATATACGACGCAGTGTCGTATATAAAGCTGTTAGCTCTCAATATTGGGGCGGTGTAGATATGAATGAATACGATTTAACCACCATAGGCCTTAGCTTCGTAATTACAT
>JALUYN010000129.1 GCA_027012915.1 Cellvibrionaceae bacterium | reverse complement strand
CGATTGGTGACCACCAAATATAACCCTGCGAGAACCTGGACGGCGGAAAACTCCGTTGGCATCGGTGGTTCCTATCTGTGTGTCTATGGCATGGAAGGGCCCGGAGGTTATCAGTTTGTTGGGCGTACGCTGCAAATGTGGAATCGCTATCGTCAAACCAAAGAATTCGAACAACCCTGGCTGTTGCGCTTCTTTGATCAGATCCGCTTTTACAAAGTGTCCAGCGACGAGCTGCAACAGATTCGGAAGGACTTTCCGCAAGGACGTTATCCTCTGACTATTGAAGAGTCGACCTTCAATCTGGGCGAATACCAGCAGTTCATTCAGGACAATGAGAGCGACATCAAATCCTTTACCGAACTACGCAATACCGCCTTTGATGCCGAACTGGATCGCTGGCACGCCACCGGTCAGTTCAATTTTGAATCGCGCGAAGAGGTGATGATTCAGGAAGAGGTCAGCTGGCCGGAACATCATATTGCCGTAGACAGTCCGGTATCGGGCAGCGTGTGGCAGACCCATGTAAATGTTGGTGATCAAGTAAAAGCCGGTCAGGTATTGATGATTCTGGAATCCATGAAGATGGAAATACCGGTTCACGCATCTTGTGATGGCGAAGTGACTCAGTTGCTAGTGGCTGAAGGTGGGCGAGTTAACGCCGGGAACGCCCTGGTGGTACTGGAAGAATAGGCCAAATCCCCTACAGCTAGTTAGAGAACACAGAGAGAGTACGCGAAGAGCAGCTCTCTGGTGCACGTATAAGGAAAACACTATGTTAGATATGACACTATCCGGCCTGCAGCAGGCCTATGCTAATGCCACACTGACCCCCGCGACATTGTTGGCAGCGATCAGAAACAAGGCAGAGCAATACAGCGATTACAATATCTGGCTGCATTTGCTCACTGAGCAGGAAGTTCAACCGTATCTGGATGAGCTCGACAAAAAGGACCCAAGTACTTCACCGCTATGGGGTATCCCTTTTGCCATCAAAGACAATATCGATCTGGCAGGTATCCCCACAACTGCAGGTTGTGAAGAATTCTCTTACGTGCCGCAGAAGTCGGCGCAGGTAGTACAACAACTGATTGATGCGGGTGCCATTCCCGTTGGCAAAACCAATTTGGATCAATTTGCCACCGGGTTAAATGGTACGCGATCGTTCGCCGGGGCCTGCAAGAACAGTTTTAATCCGGACTACGTCAGTGGCGGTTCCAGTTCGGGCTCGGCCGTGGCTGTAGCACTGGGCTTGGCGAGTTTTAGCTTGGGGACTGATACGGCGGGTTCCGGGCGCGTGCCAGCGTGCTTTAATAATCTGGTGGGAGTGAAACCGTCCATTGGTTTGTTGTCTGCGACGGGCATGGTGCCTGCGTGCCGGAGCCTGGATTGCATGAGTATTTTTGCCTACAACGCCGATGACGCCAATCGCATTCTCGAGTGTGCCGAAGGCCTGGATATCGATGACGGATACAGTCGAAGCAATCCCTACCACAATCAATCACGGCAATACGGTTACCGTGAAGGGGCTCTGACCGTCGGCGTGATTCCAGAAGCTCAGCTGCAGTTTTTTGGTTCTGAAACCTATGCCCAAGCCTATCAGGATACCCTGGCTAAACTCAGCACCGAGGGCTTCGAGTTTGTAGAAATCGACTATGCGCCGTTCGATGAAGTTGCCAAATTACTTTATGAAGGGCCCTGGGTTGCCGAGCGTTACCTGGCGGCGCAACCGATTATCGATGAGCAACCGGAAGCCGTATTCCCGGTCGTGCGCGATATTATTGCTCCGGGCGGTAAGCCTCCGGCGACGGATCTCTTTAAGGCGCAGTATCGTCTGCAGGATTTAAAACAACGCTGCTTGCAGCAACTGAATCGTTTTGACTTTCTGCTGACGCCGACCGCGGGTCGTCACTTCACCATTGCCGAAATGCTGGAAGAACCTGTCTTGCGCAACAGCCAGTTGGGCTATTACACCAACTTTATGAACCTGTTGGATCTGGCGGCGGTATCGGTGCCCACGACCATGACGTCTGAAGGCATGCCGTTTGGCGTAACACTGGTAGGCAATACTTTTAGCGATCGCGCGCTTCTGTCAGTCGCTAATCGCGTGCAACAGATTCTGCCACTACCTGTCGCAGCGTTGGATATGCCTCAACCACAGTTGGCCCAGAATACGGTTGCCGATCAACGCACTATCGATGTGTTGGTATGTGGCGCCCATCTCGATGGCCTGCCTCTTAACTGGCAGTTACGTGAGCGGGGCGCGGTTCTGAAAACGGTAACTCAAACTGACAGTTGTTATCGAATGTACGCGTTGGCTGGAGGACCACCTTTTCGTCCGGGACTGATCCACACTCAAGACGATGGCGCAGCAATAGATGTAGAAATTTGGACCATGCCAGCAGAGCATTTTGGCAGCTTTGTCGCGGGTATCCCGGCCCCACTGGGAATTGGCAAAGTGAAACTAAAAGACGGTTCCATGGTGCCAGGATTTATCTGTGAGCCTTGCGGAGTGGATGGTGCGCAGGATATTACAGAATACGGTGGTTGGAAGGCGTATATGGCGTCCAAATAGTTAACTCGTCGCTGCAGTCGCTCCGGGGAAGGCCTAATGGCCTTCTCTTGCGGGAATAGCTGATTATTTGGTCAGATCGACACCGAGTTATGAACGGATGCGGGTTATTTGGTGTGATTGTGGGCCGGGTTACGCCGGGATCTTTCACAGGAAGAGTGACCTGCGACGTTTTTTCCTATAGCGTTGCGCATGAATTAGCAATCAGATATTAGTGAACGCACGCATTATGAGTCCGTCAGTTAAATCTATCCTTGAAACCTTACTCGCCAGCAAATGGTATTGGTCACTGTTAAGCCTGTTGGGCTTTGCCATGTTGGGCGTTGCTTTGTATTACCAGTATGCCCTCGGCGATGAACCCTGCCAGGTGTGCATCCACATCCGGATCTGGACTGTTGCATTTACCTTGCTGGCACTACTGATGGCGGTGCTGCCCGGCAATCGTTGGCTGAACCTTGGCGGCCATGGTCTGGCTGTGGGCTGTATGGTGGGTTTTTATGAGCGCAGCAAATATCTCTACGATGTTGAGAAGGGCTTCGGAGATGGCAGCTGCGAGTTCTTCCTGGGTTTCCCAGACTGGTTTGCTCTGGACCGCTGGTTGCCCTTTATCTTTGAAGTCCGAAATCTATGTGGCCTCTCGCCCAAAATGCTCTGGGGCCTGACCATGGTGGAAAGCCTGCTGGTGATGTCCATCGCGTTGCTTGCCGTATCCGCAGTCGCTCTGGTGTTTAATTTTGTGAGAGCCCTAAACAATCGCTCATAAAGATATTACTCAGAAAAAACTTACGTCATCTCGGATAATATCACCGTCATCCCCGCGAAAGCGCACTACTGTCCGGGGAAATTTAAAGAGGCAATGCATATTGCCTCCGTTCTATTTCCTGTCGCTGTTCTCGACGCCATCGTCGTCGTTTACGTTGAT
>JALUYN010000128.1 GCA_027012915.1 Cellvibrionaceae bacterium | reverse complement strand
GGTTTTACCGACAAGACGTTTAAGCTAGGCTAGGACCTGTTAACACCGCAAACCGGATGGTATTGAATACATTTTGGAAACGACACACCCCTCAGACAGCCAGTCCCTGGAATTGGTACTGGAACCCAATGACCACCGCCGACTGGCGGCTTTGTGCGGCCAATTCGATGAACATCTAAAGCAGATCGAGCAGCGCCTGGGCATCGAAATCCGCAACCGCGGCAATCGCTTTTCCCTGCACGGCGAAGCCACTCTGACCCGCACAGCAGAACAACTGCTGCAGAGTCTCTATCAGGAAACTGTAGACGGTAAGAACATCACTCCCGACGAAGTCCATCTGGCACTGCAACAATCAAATATGAAAAACCCTATCCCGGAACCTGCTCCGATCGTTCCCGCAGACGAACAACAGCCTCTGGCACTGATCCGCACCAAAAAGTGTACGGTTAAGCCCCGTGGCGCTCACCAACAGTACTACGTCCGTGCAATCCAGAGTAACGACATCAATTTTGGCATCGGCCCTGCGGGTACAGGCAAGACCTACCTCGCCGTTGCCTGCGCGGTTGAGTCCCTGTTAAAAGACGAAGTAGAACGTATTCTCTTAGTGCGACCCGCGGTGGAAGCTGGTGAGAAACTAGGGTTCCTGCCCGGAGATCTGGCGCAAAAAGTTGACCCCTATCTTCGACCTTTGTACGACGCACTCTATGAGATGCTGGGCTTTGAAACCGTAGGAAAACTCATCGAGCGCAATGTGATCGAAGTGGCTCCACTGGCCTATATGCGCGGCCGAACCCTTAACAATTCGTTTGTGATTCTCGATGAGAGCCAAAACACCACCCGCGAACAGATGAAAATGTTTCTGACCCGTATCGGGTTTGGTTCAACGGCGGTAATTACCGGCGACCCCTCCCAAATTGACCTGCCAAGAGGCCAGTTTTCCGGCCTCAACCACGCTACCCAAGTTTTGGGCAAAGTGAAGGGAATCAGCTTTACCCACTTCACAGCCAAGGACGTAGTGCGCCACCCGTTGGTGCAACGTATTGTGGAAGCCTATGACGCGGCAGAACCGCAACCAAAGGATCGTTAATCGCCAATGATCGTGGATCTACAAATCGCCACTGAGGCATCTGACCTCCCTTCGCAGACGGATATTGAGCAATGGGCTCGAGCGGCTTTGCAAAATGGCGATCCAGATGCGGAACTCAGCGTGCGCATTGTGGGCAATGAAGAGAGCCAAACTCTCAATGCCCACTACCGCCAAAAGGACAAGCCAACCAACGTTCTCTCGTTTCCAGCCGACTTACCCGAGGGTGTGGACATTCCTCTGCTCGGTGACTTGGTAATCTGCGCCCCCGTGGTTGAAGTGGAAGCCCAGCAACAGGGCAAAACCTCTCAAGCGCACTGGGCACATATGGTGGTACACGGCACCCTGCACCTTCAGGGCTATGATCACATTGACGACGCGGAAGCCGAGGCTATGGAAACCCTGGAAACGCAAATTTTGTGCAAAATGGGCTACCCAGCCCCCTATGAAAACGACTAATATCAGCATCCCGAATTATTCAAGGAACTTCGAACCATGAGCGACGACCCTTCCAGCAGTACCAGCGCACCCGGCGCAAGCAGCGACAAATCGTGGCTGGACCGGGTGCTACACGCCTTCTCTGGAGAGCCAAAATCCAGAGAAGAACTGCTTGAAATTATTCAGGAAGCCGCCGCCAACAAGCTGGTGGATCCCGAATCCCTGGAGATCATCCAGGGCGCCATCGACGTAGAAAAGCGTCAGGTTCGCGAGATTCTGATCCCTCGCTCGCAGATGATTGTCGTTAACATCGACGATGACCTGCAAGATTTACTGCCAAAAGTTATCGACTCTGGTCACTCGCGTTTTCCGGTGATTGGAGAATCCACGGATGATGTTCGAGGCATCCTGCTTGCCAAAGATCTGCTACCACTGATTCTCAATGGCAGTGAAGATTTCGTGCTGGAGAACATTATACGGCCCGCCACAATCATTCCAGAGAGTAAACGCCTCAACGTTTTGCTGCGTGAATTCAGAGAGAACCGCTACCACATGGCCATGGTCATTGATGAATATGGCGGCATTTCCGGGCTGATCACCATTGAAGACATTCTCGAAGAGATTGTTGGCGAAATCGAAGACGAAACCGACGAAGACGACGAAGACGCACTGATCCGAAAGGTTACCGAGCGAGACTATATCGTTCGCGCGTTAACGCCAATTGAAGAATTCAATGAATACTTCAGCGCCGGTTTTGACGAAGACGAATTTGATACCATCGGCGGCATATTGATGCGTACCTTCGGCCACCTTCCGAAGCGCAACGAAGTTGCTGAGGTGTCCGGCTATCAGTTTCGGGTTCTCTATGCCGACGACCGACAAATTCACCTGCTGCGTCTGACCACACCCGAATAAATCTCACGTGAACAGAACTCCTCTCCTTAGCCGGCTCAGCGCAGGCCAGACGTTCGCACTGTGCCTGTTTAGCGGCACTTTGCTTCCTTTGAGCCTGGCCCCCTTGACGCTCTGGCCTCTGGCTCTGCTGTCACCGGCGCTGTTCGCCGCGGTGCTTTTGCGCCGAAGCTCCGAGACCACACTCAAACAACTGCTGGCAAATAGCTATGGTTTCGGATTGGGGTTGTTTGGCGCGGGAGCCTCTTGGGTCTATGTGAGCATCCACGATTTTGGTTATACCGGGGTTCCACTGGCCATAGTTCTTACCACCCTGTTTGTGGCCGGCTTGGCACTGGTGTTCAGCCTGCCCATCTTGCTGCTGCACAAAATCAGCCCACGGCCCGCCCCCTTTTTGATTGCGTTCGCTGCTATCTGGGTTTTGGGGGAATGGCTCAGAAGCTGGCTGCTAACGGGATTTCCCTGGCTATATATCGGCTACAGCCAACTCTCAACGCCACTTTCAGGCTGGGCGCCGATTGGCGGCGTGTTCACCGTATCGCTGACCGTAGTTGCAACCAGCTGCGCGCTTGTCTATTTGTGCGCAGAAAAGTCCCTGCGCTCGCTCGGGCTGGTGTCGCTACTGACATTATCCCTCTGGATCTCGGGCGGCTGGTTGCAACAACAGAACTGGACAACCAAGTCTGGAGCCCAGCAACAAGTGGCTATTGTTCAAGCCAATATCCCCCAGGAAAAAAAGTGGCTGCCAGAATACCGACAGCCCACTGTGCAGCTATACCGCAATATGACCCAACCACTGTCCGATAGCGACTGGATTGTTTGGCCCGAAGCTGCCATTCCACTGGTATACAGTCAGGCGACACCGTATCTGCAAAGCCTCAATGATTTCGCAACTGCCAATAACACCGCACTAGTTACAGGCATTATTTACGACGACGCCAATACCGGCTTCTATCACAACAGCGCTCTCGCACTGGGGAAAGGCTCGGGTCAATATCACAAGACACGACTCGTGCCCTTTGGAGAGTACGTGCCTCTGGAGCAATGGCTGCGTGGCCTGATCAGCTTCTTTAATTT
>JALUYN010000127.1 GCA_027012915.1 Cellvibrionaceae bacterium | reverse complement strand
TCAGAGATTCGCCGAGCAGATAGTCTGCGCCCCGCCTGCCTCGTCTATGCGCATCAGGATGAGCCCGGATGCCGTTTGCAGCCGCCATTATTTCATCAATATCGACCTCGCGCAGAGGTCGCATGCGGAAGTATTCCACTCTGGCTCAACCAAGTTCCATGTCGTCTTCTAATGGGCAGATCTTTTCCAACAAAGTAGGCCGACGTACAAACCTACTGATTAAATATCCTTTCAAATCGTTTCAGACACACATCGACCCACTCACTGTACGCACCTGGGGTGAGTGGTACAAATAATTTACTAAATGATGCAGAATTCTCTCCACTCATGCTCATCGAGAAGCTGTTGGAGTTGTTCTCTGGAAATTCCTTAACGGCTATATTCTCCATGTCGCGAAGTTCTATTTGGCACCATGCGCTATTTACTTTCACAAACTCAACAGCGCCCATGGCCAATTTTTTTAGGACTGACGGCGGCGCAAAGTGATCGCAAAAAAACCCACCTTGCTTAACTGTCGGATCCATAATAATCACCACTTGTCCGTCCGGAAAATAAGCTATCCGGCTCTTCTCCGTCTTTAATCCCGTCCAGTCTTTCCCCAAGCAGGGTTCATATCCATGACGCATCTCGGCCATCCCGGTCGCGCACAGATTGGTAAATATGTTATCGAGCTGCAACTCCAAGCCTACTATATCAATGGAGCGTGACGGCTGTGGCAGAAATGCGATTACTAGCTCTGGCCCTCGCAACAGAAACCAGTCGCTCACTTTTTTTCACTGACTCTTCAACGTGTCGATCGAACTGTTCATTCGGCATGGCATTTTCCAACTCGTCCAACTGCCGAAGACCCTTGATTACCTCATCCTTTAGCTCGGCAGGCGTAGTGAATGATGCGCGAAAAAAGCCGGTCGCATAATCCTCGACCTCTGAACGAAATGCCGCCTGACGAATTTCCATCGTGTGCTTCTGGACGAAAATAAGCGATGGTCTTCCGGCCGCTTTTGCCGCACGAAATTCCGCTTGCGTTACCGAGATGCCCTTGTCGGTTTCATAGCCGTATTCGGCACCCAATATGCCAATGTAAATATCGGACTTTTCAACTTCGGTTATGCAGGCCATTTCAGACGAATAGGCGCGCGCGCCGAAGTCTTCACTCATCACCGGTCTATGCCCCATGAGCTCAACTGCCTGACGAGCAACCTGGCGATAATCTTCGAATCCTTTTATTACCGAACTTACAAACACTCTTTTCACAAGCAATCATGACTCCGTACATTCCACTTTATCTGAAAACAAAAACAATTCGCAGCCGATTTCTCTGAGGTTCGAGTGAAACGGTGTGATTCCCACCAACTGACGCAGTTTCCACCGCTGTGCGCAGCATACGCACCCGGCCCCACTTTTTCTGACGCACTCGATCGGCACGAGGCATGCAGCAACTGGCGACTGGTGAAGGCCGCGACAATAATAGCAACTCAGCGAACTTTTGTGGGCAGATATTCGTCCCACTCATGAATCTCATGATGTCGCCGAATATATTCTGGCAACGGCCAATGCTCCCGCTTCTGTGGAAGCGCCATTGCCTGCATATGCAGCTTGATCGTTAGGAGCTTGTCGTACTTCGAATATGAGCCGTCCTTCATTTCCGGGTCCGAAAAGATCATCTTGTAATCATTTGTAATGGTGATAAGCCCTTGGTCGAACAAACTGTGGTGAAAGCTGTTCAGTAGAATGCCATTCCTGACATCGAGCCTCTCCGCTCTCGAAGCCTTCGACCATGGTATTATATGAGCCGCCTGCAAACCCATCACAAACGAAAGATTGGTGAAGGCACATCTCTCTTTGTATGCCTTCAACAAAGCGTCACGGAACATCACTTGGGCGACACCTCTAGCTTTGACCTTCGCATACACTTCTTCTGAATCTTCCGGATCGTCGACGAGTGAGGTTACAAGTTGATCGTACCGCGCGCCATCACTTGCATACGAAAAGGGATTTTCTATCAGGCTCCAATTGAATTCGATCACTTTGTTGAAACCTTCTTCATAGTTATCGATGTCCCAGGCAATAAACCCCTCCCCCGGCTTCCCCGACTGGTTTATCACCAGAATAGTTAAAGGCGGCAGTTTTTCGTCCAAACAGTAGTCTTGAATCATGCCCAGAACATACCTAACAGCTCGGTGATGGATCCCACAGCATCACCGAGTTCTTTGTAAGTAATCCTCTTCCCCCTTTTTGCCTGTCGAATTAACACCGGCCACGCTAGATACGCTCTGTTAGCTTGATTTACTGCCATCTTGCCACCCCTGGGTTTACGCTTCGAACCGCAAGCATTCGTTCTGGAAAGATTGAAAAAATCTCTTCTCACTTGCATCGTGATGCATTGCTGAGAGGTATTGTCCGAATAGTCCGGCGCACCTCATGCTAAACTCCTTTCCACCACAGAACTGCGCCGAAGACTCTTTCCGGAAATAGCCCGATCACTGCTTTTTCTGCAAGTTGTTTGGCTGTCTTTGTTTTTCGCTCAGACAGGTAATTTACCAAGCCTGCCTCAGGGCTACCAGAATTAAAGTATTCCGTGGAGCGAAAGAGCACATCAGCTTTCCGCCCCTCGTACATTGGCAGGTTTGGATCTCTTCCGAATTTAGAAACACCATAATCCCTCATGCCCCTCCGGCGATAGGGTAGAGTCTTAGCGCCTCGTTGCGGGTAGAAAAACCAAACGTCGAAGTCCTTTATTCCATTTTTTCCATCGACGTAATGCAACGCCGCCCCCTGGCATAAAGCTATCAACTTTTCCTTGCCACGAAACTGCCGGATGTAGGCAGGATTTCGTTCAAAGAACTCGTCTATATCTTCTCGCGCTAGCCTTAGAAGCCTTCTTAGATCAGCTTTGGCAATAGCCTCTTGCGACCTTATCATTGGCAGTCCTCGATCGGCTGTTCCCCAGATTTATGACAATAGCAGTCGCAGTTAACCTCCGGCCAACAGACTCAGTAGTCGAAGCCGTACGGATTACCGAGGCTATCAACGCCACCTATGCCACCATGCATCACAAGGCCCGTGGTGGGATTGATCACGATTTCTTCCATTTCCGTGTCAGGTGATTTGCCCATTATCCCGATGAGCGCGGTGACCAGGAACCCTGAAGTTACGAAGCACCAGAATACTCCCTCCTTCAGGATCTCCCAATAAACACCCATGGCCACCGAAACCGGGAGGTAAAGCGCCTTACTCAGCTGGACCAGCCCGGCCGTCATCGCCCCCAAGGTCCCAAGTCGGTATCCAGGGCGAGAATCATGCTCGCGCCGAGAGTCTCGAGACCAAGGATGACCAATATGCTACAGCTCATATGAGGGTTACCCCGTCACGGGCAAGCGCATTGCGCCTAGGCAGGATTGTATAGTTATACTGGCTTAATCGAATCCGCCCATCATTACTGCAAAACCTGCTCACAACCTGCCATACTGGTAACGCTCCTTAATATTGGCATTAAGGTAACCCCCCTTTGAAT
>JALUYN010000126.1 GCA_027012915.1 Cellvibrionaceae bacterium | reverse complement strand
CGGCGATTTCCGTCACCGCTCCCTCTCCTGCGGGGTACTTTTTTACAATGCCATAGATCACGAAGGCCGCAATCAGACCAAACACCCCCAGCACTGGAGGTAATACCAGCGTATCCATAATCACTCCCATTGAACTTTATTATTCTTGGGTCAGCCTGGGCTTATAAACCCTAGCGCTCTGACTCAGAGGTCTTATCAGTCTAGACCATAGTTCAAAAAGTGATGATGAAGCGCGCAGATTATAATGATATTAATCCGCCTAAGGTCGAAATTGAGGCGCTGTCTATTTGTGGTAGAATTGCGGCCTTTCTAAAACTCAGCCTTGGAATCAGTGATATGAGCCTGCATGAAGTACCCTCCGGCAAGAACCTGCCAGAAGAAATTAACGTAATTATTGAGATCCCTCTGAATGGCGATCCCATCAAGTACGAAGTAGACAAAGACTCCGGTGCGATCTTCGTTGACCGCATGCTGGGTACCGCCATGCACTACCCATGTAACTACGGTTACGTACCTCACACCCTGTGTGGTGACGGCGACCCTGTTGATGTGCTGGTCATCATGCCTCTGGCCCTGATCCCTGGCTCTGTCATTCGCTGCCGCCCAATCGGCGTTCTGCAAATGACCGACGAATCCGGTGAAGATGCGAAGGTAGTCGCAGTTCCTGTAGACAAGATCACTCCGCTGTACAGCAAGGTTGAATCTGTTCGCGACCTGCCTGAAATCACTCTGAACCAGATTGCTCACTTCTTCGAGCACTACAAGGATCTGGAATCCGGCAAGTGGGTTAAGATCGAAGGTTGGGGTGGTCCAGACGCCGCTCGCAAGGAGATCACCGACTCGGTTGAGCGCTTTGAGAACACCAGCGAGGAAGAAAAGCCGCACTTCTAAGGCGAGTTTGAAACAAACCTCAAAAAAGGGGCCAAAGATTCAATCTTTGGCCCCTTTTTATTAATGGCTGTTTATTCCTGCAAATGAATATTGCTGGTATCGGGCGGCGGCGGTGGCGCATCAGGCTTTAGTTGCCCCATATCCGCGCCAGGTTCTGCGAGATCAAAACCCGACAAATCAAGCTCAAGGACCTCTTCAACGCGCTTGTCGCCATCGCCCAACAAGTCTTCTCCCACCTCCCCGAGAGTCAATCCATCGGTGTCGACTGCCACCGGCAGCACTTGTACCTGCTCACTGGCATCCAACAAGTTGCCATCTGCCTCGCGCAAGCTGAGTTCAGAGGTATCCACCTGAACCGCCGCCACAACTTCACGCTCATCGGGCCTCAGCACGTCGGCACCCACCGGCGCCAGGGTTAACCCGGAATCATCAAGCACTTCAACCTGCGAATTCTGAGCGGCGACTTCGACCTCGCGCTCCTGAGCCGCCAGGCGCTCAGCCAATGTCATTTTTTTCGGAGAGGATTGAGAAGGAGACTGCGCAACGTGAGGCTCGGTAACAGCACGGCGCGGTGGCGCGGCTTTACGATTTTTGCTGCGCGCCGCCAGAGCACCAGCGGCCATCAGCTGCACTTCGGCGCCGGCTTGATTCAAGGCTTTGACATATTTGTCGGCAACGGCCTTTTCGAGATTGCGCTTCAGCGGAACCGCACCACCAGTGAAAAGCGCGTTGATTTTAGTCTCGTCGGTTTTGAACAGCTGCCCCAGGCGTTTCTTGACATCTATAAGCTGATGCCCGGGAAGGATATCGCCACGAAAAACGATATCAAACAAAGACTCTGAGGGATCCGACATAGACCATCCGTTTAATTACGCTGTACACCCAAACCAGAATAACACGAAGATGCCTGACCGACGCAAACCGCAATTTTTTAGGAAGCTTCTTCACCCACGGCCTTGTTGCGACCGGACCGCTTCGCCTGGTACAGAGCCTGATCCGCGCGCTCAAACAAGGTCGCTGGCAAATCGTCTTCGCGACAGCAGGCCACCCCCACAGATACGGTCACCGGATCCAACGTATCCTGCTTTTCCCCTACAATCAGTCGAGTTTTAGCAATACTGGATACGATACTGTTGGCCAGACTCATGCCGCCGGCAAAGTCTGTTTCAGGCAGAACAATGGCAAACTCTTCACCGCCGTAGCGAGCCAGTTTATCCCGCCCCTTGATCATCTTGGTAAGCATCAGTGCCACAAAGCGGAGAACCTTGTCGCCCACCAGGTGACCGTAGGTATCATTAAACTTTTTAAACTCGTCGATATCTACCAGCAACAGACAGCAGGATTCGCCCACTTTTTGAGAGTGCGATAACTGCTCGCGAAACAACTGATCAAAAGCGCGACGATTACCGGCACCGGTTAGTGAGTCCTGCAGCGCGTGACGCTCGAGCTCCATAAACGCGGTTTTCAGCTCTTCCAACTCGCGTTTCATACGCTCGATAGTCTGCTTGGCACTGCTGGTGGATTCCCGTGCGTGAGTCGAGGCCCTAGACAACAGCGAAGCCAGCATTTTCAGGTCTTCGGCATTGGGAATGCCATCAAGCTTTTCCACACAAGACTCAAGCACTGAATCGTAAGCATCCAGCTCGTCGGTAAACTCGTTGATTACCGTATTGGACAGCTGCTCGATCAGCTTACCCACGGCATCGCGCAGCAAATCCAGCTGTCGACGATCTGAGTCTACAAAATAAGTATCGTGTAACTGTTCGCACAGCTCCACGGTGAAATCCACCTGCCGTGCCAGGAGTTTATTCAACTCTTTGGTCAACTGCGGCATGCTGCCTTCAATAAAGTGATACCACACCGTGATATTTTCCGGCGTTGGCATAATCTTCAGAGCGCGCATCTGTTCCAGCGCTTTCTCAACAATCTGTACCGCCTGAGTCAAACGCGGATCTTCCATCGACTTATTCAATATCCTTGCTCACTTAAATCCTGATCCATATCCAACGCCGGGCTGTCCCCGCGAGGCTTACCAACAATTCGCGCCGGCACTCCGGCGACTGTGGTGTGCGCTGGAACGGACTCCAGCACCAGGCTACCACCACCAACTTTGACGCCATCACCGATGGTGATATTGCCCAATACCATGGCCCCCACGCTGATCATTACGCCATGGCCTATGGTGGGGTGTCGCTTGCCACTGGAGCAGCCCGAACCACCAAGAGTCACACCGTGCAGAAGAGACACATCATCGCCCATTATAACCGTCTCACCGATCACTACACCGGTAGCGTGATCAATCATAATGCCTTTACCCAATTGCGCCCCGGGATGGATATCCACCCCAAACGACTGGGAAATCTGATTCTGAAAATACAGAGCCAGGGGGCGACGCCCTTTCTGCCATAACCAATGACTGACGCGATAAGCCTGCAATGAGTGGAAGCCTTTGAAATACAGAAACGGCATTATGTACTTATCGCAGGCAGGGTCGCGCTCGTAGTACGCCAAAATATCGGCGCGCATCGCTTCACCCAGTTCAGGTTCCTGGGTCAGCGCTTCTTGAAAGACTTCACGAATGGTCATTGCCGGCACTGTATTGCTGCCCAACAAATTGGCCAATTG
>JALUYN010000125.1 GCA_027012915.1 Cellvibrionaceae bacterium | reverse complement strand
GCCGATGGCTACGGGATTTTGAGCATTGTTGGCTTGGGTGGTGCCACGGAAACCGGCAGTGTGGATGATCTGTCGGCGCTTGCTGCTCTCAGCAAAGAGCTGGGCTGCCATTTTCATGTGGACGCGGCCTGGGGCGGTGCTACCTTGTTTTCTGGTAAATATCGCAACCGCTTGAAAGGTATTGAGCAGGCGGATTCAGTAACGATAGACGCCCACAAGCAATTTTACGTGCCAATGGGGGCGGGTATGGTGCTTTTTAAAGACCCTGAGCGATTGTCTGCGATTGAGCATCATGCGGAGTACATTATTCGCAAAGGCTCAAAGGACTTGGGCAGTCATACTCTCGAGGGTTCGCGTCCGGGTATGGCGCTGTTGGTTCATGCCGGGCTCAATATTATTGGGCGCAAGGGCTACGAGCTGCTAATCGATCAGGGTATGGATAAAATTCTGTACTTTGCGGCGATGATCAAAAGGCACAAAGACTTTGAGCTGGTGGTAGAGCCGGAGCTGAATATTCTGGGGTATCGCTATGTTCCGGACTGGCTGCAGCAAACGCTACAACAAGCGACTTCTGATCAGGCCGGTGAAGTAAATGCATGCCTGGATCAAATTACACGCTTGATCCAAAAAGCGCAGCGCGCCGATGGTCAGACCTTTGTATCTCGCACTCGTGTCGATACCCACCTATACGATGATCAGGTGATTACCGTTTTCAGAGTTGTGCTGGCCAATCCACTAACAACGTTTGAAGTGTTGAATAGCGTATTGGACGAGCAGCTTGAGTTGGCGAAACACCAGGATATTCAGGATATTTTGGCTGAGATTAAAGGGATACTGACAGCCTAAAAGGCTGTCAGTATTTTCTTGGCCTGTGCCGATAGGGCTCAGGCGTAGCTGGCTTTGTCAGCCTGGATCATGGCCAGGCTTTCCTCGGCGAAACCGGTGCCGGCTTCAGTGTAGAAATTGAAGACATTATCTACACCGGCTTCCAGTAGTATCTGGCGTTCATCCTCGTAGCGGGCGACTGCTGCCACCTTGCCGCGATAGCCTGCCACTAGCAGCTGCTCCATAACGTGAATGCTGTCCTCGATTTTCGGGACTGCCAGCAGTACCAGTTTGACGCTGGATATATCCAGGTTTTCCCACATGTCGGCGTTCTCCGCGTCGGCGCAGAATACGTGTTTACCTTCGCTCTTGAGCCTGGCGATGCGCTCAGAGTCGGCATCCATCCCCCAGACCTTACTGCCAGCGTGGGTGTGTAGAGCGTCGTAGGCGCCCTTGCCAACACGGCCCAGCCCGACCAGCAGGATTTCGGCACCCTTGGGATGCTCCAGGATATCTTCCTTGAGCAGGTTGGGGCTTTCGAAGCGGCGATACCAATCTTGGTGCTTGGAGTAGAAGTGGTGGGCGTCGTGATACCAGAGGTTGGTATAGATAAAGGAGCAGGACACCGCCAGGGCAATAATTACCAGCCACTCTTTTTCCAGCCAGCCGGCGTTGGTAGCCAGCAGTGCGACGATCAGACCGAACTCACTGAAGTTGTTCAGTGCCAGGGATCCCAGAAACGCGGTACGCCCGCGCAGGCGCAGAGCGGTAAACAGGAAGAAAAACAGAATGAACTTGAATGGCAGTAGCAGTGATACCGCCAACGCCGTTAGGATCATGGAAAGATCCGGCAGTGCGGTGAAGCCAATCATCAGGAAGAAGCCAATCAGGAACAGATCCTTAAAGCTCATCAGTGCCTTGGACAGTTCGCTGGCTTTGCTGTGATGCGCAAATAGAACGCCCATTACCAGTGCGCCCAAATCGCCCTTCAGTTTTACCAGTTCGAACAGCTCGTAGCCGCCCATGGCAAGGAAGAATCCGGTAAGAGGCAGAAGCTCGCCGTGACCTGAGCGCTCAAGTAGCTTGCCCATCAACTGGCGCAACGGAATCAGTGCCAGCAGGCCGAAAGCGTAGATGGAGGGGGTTTTACCGGTGGCTACTACCAGAAAAATTACCGCGGCAATATCCTGGATGACCAGGACGCCAATGGCAATCTTGCCGTGTCGGGTTTTCATCTCGCCGTTTTCTTCCAGCAGTTTTACAACACAGACTGTGCTGCTGAAGCTCAAGGCAAAGGCCAGGAGTGCGGCGGATTTCATATCCAGAGAACCGAAGCTGGTGCCGATTAGTAGAAAAATCGCGGTTATACCTGCACTCCACAGCCCCATGTGGGATAAGGCGCTGCCGAGAATCTCGGGTTTCAGAAGATCTTTGATGTTCAGTTTCAGACCGATGGTAAACAGCATCAGAGTGATACCGAGATCGGCGAGGGCTTGCAGTTCCTGCTGGGGTGAGACGCCGGCGTAGTTCAGTGCGAAGCCGGCTATCAGGTAACCCACCATCGGGGGTAGAGAAAAGGCGCGAACGCCGAGGCCAAATAAAAAGGCGATTCCAATCCAGAGAAAATCCATAAGGAGTTGCGCAGTGTCCAGGTTCAGGGCGCTGGCTTTGCAGCATCCCATGGTTCTAATGGTTCAGGGCTTAATGGTTCAGATCTGAAAGAGTGCCTATTGTACGTAAAAATAAGCAATTTGCAGGTATTAGTGCAAACAACACACGCATAGAAATTGCTAAACGTGGAAAATTCAGATCTTTAGAGGAGGTAGAAAGTGCGATGGACTATCGCCAGAGAGTAAGAGAGATTACATCCTTGTAATTCCACGTCTACGCTGTTTAGAACTCCGTGTACGGTGTTCCTTTGACGTCTCACTTGGGACCTACTATAGCGCCGGCGGCTGAGTGGCGCTTCACCCGAATGGGTGATTTTACTAATTTTGAGGGCGATTTTTTTGCCAGTGATTGGCCAGCTGTTCGAAATGGGTCTCTATGTCGGTTAGCGAGGCTTCGACGATGGACTGGTTCAGGTGCGACAGAGGTTCATCCAAATAACTGAGCTTCGACAGGCCGATAATCCCGGCTAACTGGTGTACCTGGCTCTTAATACCTTCCATATTGGAGTTATTAATGTCCTGCTGGATGATGCCTAGCTGCCGCTCAACTTCCTCGCGGAGGTCCTTGGGATCCAGTCTCAGTAGACTGCGTTCAATGGTTGTCTTTGGCGCTTGCCGTTGACACAGGCTGGCGATGGTTTCGATAAAGTGAGGTTCATCGATGGGTTTGTGACAAATGGCGTCGATACCCAGAGATTCAAGATCGTCTTCCTGATGAGTCAGAATATCTGCGGTCAGCAGCATAATGGGGGTGCTCTGGTTCTGGCCGGCGCCCGAACGAATCTGGTTGCCAGCTTCAATGCCATCGATTTTCGGCATGTGCAGGTCGAGGATCAACAGATCGTAGCGAGTTTCCTGTGCGGCATCATAGGCGAGCTGGCCATCTTCGGTAACTTTGACGCTGGCGCCTGCCGCTTCCAGCAGGTCCTTGAATAATCTTTGGTTGAAGAGATTATCTTCAGCCAGGAGGATGCTCAGTTTATCCAGTGGCCGGGCTTGCGCTTGAGGTTGAACTTGAGGTTGGACTAGATG
>JALUYN010000124.1 GCA_027012915.1 Cellvibrionaceae bacterium | reverse complement strand
TTGAATCGGCCGGATCGAGATGGCTTTGGTTTGATTCAAAAAAACAGCGAAGAGTGGCTGGCATTTGAATTTAACGGACTGATGCCAGCATCGGACATCCGCATGCCGGGCCGTCACAATATTGAAAACGCTCTGGCAGCGATGGCGCTTGGTTATGCCGCGGGTTTGTCGATTGACGCAATGCTGGAAACCTTGAAAGTATTCAAGGGATTACCTCATCGCTGCGAGTGGGTGGCGGAACATCAGGGAGTCAACTTTTATAACGACTCCAAGGGCACCAATGTCGGCGCGACTCTAGCGGCGCTAAATGGTTTGGCAAAGCTCGAAGGTCGTATCGTTTTGATTGCCGGTGGTGTCGGAAAAGGCGCAGAATTTGGCGATCTTAAACAGCCCTTGAGTAAGGCCCGTGGGTTGGTACTAATTGGTGAAGACGCTCAGAAAATTGCTGCGGCTGTGGATGACGCAGTGACAATCGTCTATGCCGACTCCATGGCAGATGCCGTGGAAAAAGCTCTACAACTGGCACAGTCTGGCGATGATGTGTTGTTATCTCCTGCTTGTGCCAGTTTTGATATGTTCAGCGGTTTTGAAGCGCGCGGTCAGGCGTTCGTCGAGGCTGTAGAGGAGGCGATCCGGTGAAGATCTCAGCCATTCCTCCAGTGCCAATGAAAAGCTATCAGAGCTGGGCCAGTCATGTGGACTGGACCCTGTTGGCGTTGATCGCCACGCTGATTTCTTTTGGTCTGGTGGCTGTGGCGTCATCCTCGGTGTCCTATGCGGAAAATCTGTATGGCGATTCGTGGTTCTTTGTGAAGCGCTATCTGCTGTTTTTGTCTATGGGGACGTTCGTGGCGTTAACCGTTGCCTCAATTCCGGTGCGGATGTGGGAACGCTACGGCAGCATGTTATTGATTGTGGCTCTGGCTTTGCTGCTGGTGGTGCTGATTCCAGGCATTGGCAAGCGCGTTAACGGCAGTCAGCGTTGGCTGCAACTGGGCGTAATGACATTGCAAGCGTCCGAAGTCGCCAAGTTTTGCATGATTGTCTTTTTTGCGAGTTTTTTGGCGCGCCGTCGCGAAGAGATTATTGCCAATTGGCAGGGATTGGTTAAGCCGCTGATGGTGCTCGCGGTGGTGGTGTTGCTGTTATTGCTTGAGCCGGACTTCGGTAGCTCCGTGGTGTTGGCTGGAACCGTTATGGCCATGCTGTTTATGGCAGGCGTTCATCTTGCGAAGTTTGCAGTGCTGTTGGTGTTTGGTTTGGGAGCTCTGTCTCTCATGGCAATTCTTTCTCCCTATCGAATGCAGCGCCTCATCACATTTTTGGATCCATGGAAGGATCAATTCGATAGTGGTTATCAATTAACGCAATCGTTAATTGCCTTCGGTCGTGGTGAGTGGTTTGGTTTGGGTTTGGGTAACAGTGTGCAGAAACTGTTTTATCTGCCCGAAGCACACACGGATTTTATTGTTGCCATTATTGCCGAAGAGACGGGTTTGATTGGCGTCACCGTTTTGTTGGCGGTGTTTGCTGTCCTGGTAGCTCGCATCTTTGCTATCTCTCAAACAGCCTTGCGTCAGAATGCTCTGTTTTCAGGGCTGGCGGCTTTTGCTGTGGCGGTAATGTTTGCCGGGCAAGCGTTTATTAACGTAGGTGTCGCTTCAGGTCTTTTGCCAACCAAAGGGTTGACCATGCCCTTTATCAGCTACGGTGGCAGCAGCTTACTGGCTTGTTGCGCGCTGATGGGGCTGGTAATGCGTCTCGATTGGGAGCTGAAAATAGCTGGTGTCGAAGCGACAAACAGAACCAAAGAAAAGAAGGCTGCCAAGAGAAAAGCCCGCGCCATAAAGCCATCGAAGCAAAGTGATGTTGCCATTCCCTCGGACTTGAGCGAGGTCGCGGCATGACGGCGAATAACAACTATCAAGGTATGAATGTGGTGGTTATGGCTGGCGGTACTGGTGGTCATGTTTTCCCTGCACTCAGCGTTGCCGAAAAATTGTTGGCAGGTGGCGCCAGTGTCAGTTGGTTGGGAACCCAGCGTGGCATTGAAGCAGATTTGGTTCCGAAAGCTGGCCTGCATTTGCATTGTCTGACCATTGAAGGAGTTCGCGGTCGCGGCTTGAAAACGTTGTTGAAAGCACCGTTTCTGCTATTGGCCGCAGTGATGCAGGCGCGCAAGGTGCTCAAGAATGAGAAGGCATCGGTGGTATTGGGGTTGGGAGGCTTTGCTTCTGGCCCTGGCGGTGTCGCTGCTAAAACGCTTGGCATTCCTGTGGTAATACATGAACAAAATGCGGTAGCGGGTACCACCAACCGCTGGCTGGCGAAGGTTGCTCGCTTTTGCCTGGAGGCCTTTCCCGGAAGCTTGCCCGAGGCTGTGCACGTAGGCAATCCGGTTAGGGAGGCTATTGCAGAGGTCGCAAGAACCGATAGTGGGCGACAAGGGTGCAACGCACGAGTATTGGTGTTGGGTGGCAGCCTGGGTGCGTTGGCGCTCAATGAAATTGTGCCCAAGGCTGTCGCGCTAATTGAGGAGGCGAAACGTCCACAGGTAGTTCACCAGTGTGGCAAGCGACATGTGGAGGCGGCGCAGGCATGTTATGAAAATGCCGGTGTTGAAGCAGAGGTAACCGCCTTTATTGATGATATGGCTGAAGCTTATCAATGGGCGGATGTGGTGATTTGCCGAGCAGGTGCTTTGACGGTATCTGAGCTAACCATGGCAGGAAGGGCTGCTCTATTGGTGCCTTATCCTCACGCTATTGATGACCACCAGGCAAAAAATGCGCAATGGCTGGTGGATAACGGTGCGGGTCTCATGTATCGCCAGGATGCGTTGACTCCGGGCCATATTAAAGAATTTATTGAAAGGGCAACTGACGAAGACGTTGTAGAGATGGGGCGCAAAGCCAGGGCACTAGCGATGCCCGATGCCGCATCACGGGTTGCCGACTATTGCAGAGAGGCTGCAGATGTCAAATAAGAACATAATTCAAATACCGGAAATGCGCCGCATTAAGAAGATTCACTTTATTGGTATCGGCGGAGCGGGGATGAGTGGTATTGCAGAAGTGCTACTCAATCAGGGGTATACCATTTCCGGTTCCGATATTAATCAGTCGGCTGTAACCAATCGCTTACAGGCGAAGGGTGCTCAAATTTTTATCGGCCATTCGGCAAGCAATATCAAAGGCGTCGATGTCGTGGTGAATTCCACGGCGGTAGATGAAAGCAACCCGGAAATAATCTGCGCACGTGAGCGCCGTATTCCGGTGGTACGCCGCGCAGAAATGCTGGGGGAGCTGATGCGTTATCGCCACGGAATCGCGGTTGCTGGCACCCACGGCAAGACCACAACCACCAGTTTGGTGGCGTCCGTGCTTGCGGCTGGTAATCTGGATCCGACTTTTGTCATTGGCGGTTTGCTAAACAGTGCCGGCAGTAATGCTCAGCTGGGTGCCAGTCGCTATCTGGTAGCGGAAGCAGATGAGAGTGATGCCTCGTTCCTGCACTTACAACCAATGATTGCCATCGTTACCAATATCGATGCAGATCA
>JALUYN010000123.1 GCA_027012915.1 Cellvibrionaceae bacterium | reverse complement strand
TTCTGTCTCGCGAACTGTCCTTGGACGAAATTGAAGAGATTCGCCAGCGCTGCCCGGAAATGGAGCTCGAAGTCTTCGTGCATGGCGCACTGTGTATCGCTTACTCCGGGCGCTGCCTGCTATCGGGCTATATGACTCACCGCGATTCCAACCAGGGGGCCTGCACCAACTCGTGCCGCTGGCAATACAACACCCATGCCGCTACAGAAAACGAAACCGGCGATTTGATTGCGGTCGACAGCGGCCCGCAGTCGTTTGACCCGAGCGCGAACCCAGACGTCAAAGCCCACAGCAATGAACAGCAGGACGAACTGGCGGTGCTACTGCAGGAAAAGAGCCGTCCTGGCGAGTACCTGCCGGCATACGAGGACGAACACGGCACCTACATTATGAACTCCAAGGACCTGCGTGCGGTGCAGCACGTCGAGCGCCTGGTTAAAATGGGGATCCACTCGCTGAAAATTGAGGGGCGCACCAAGTCTCACTACTACGCGGGGCGCACCGCACAGGTATATCGCCGCGCCATCGACGACGCCACGGGCGGTAAAAGTTTCGATATGAACCTCATGGGCGAACTGGAGCACCTGGCCAACCGCGGTTACACCGAAGGTTTCTATCGACGCCACGTCCCCAGCGAATATCAAAACTACGAGAACGGCAATTCCAGCAATCCGCAACAGCAGTTCGTCGCCGAAGCTATCCATTTTGATAAGAGCTCCGGCTGGCTCACCGTGGATGTAAAGAACAAATTCCAGCTCAAAGATCGCCTGGAACTGATCACCCCGGCCGGCAACCTGCCCTTTACATTGGAAAGCATGGAAAGCAGCAAGGGAGGAGCCGTCGAGGTAGCACCGGGCTCTGGCCACA
This sequence comes from Cellvibrionaceae bacterium, assembly GCA_027012915.1. The sequence goes on along the minus strand of JALUYN010000123.1, from coordinate 2,692 downwards.
AGGTGCGTATTCCCATGCCCGCCGATCTGCCGCTGGCCGAAGACGGTGGTTACGCCATGCTGATGCGTCATATCTGAGTTGGCATCGTTAGTCTCGATGATTGCACCCAGCCGGATGCAATCCCGTGTCATATTCTACCGGGCGGTCGTTGGCAGTCTGGTGGTGCTGAGCTTGTGGCTGACATCTCTGAACCAGGCTCTGGCCCTCCCTCCTCTGATTCACGGCGGACAGGAGCGCGAACGGTTTATTATGACCGACCAGGAAGGTCGCACCCGCGGGCTCACTATCGAAATAATCGACGACCTGACCCGACGTCTGGACCTACCGGTTTTACACCGCACCTGCCCTTTCAAACGCTGCATCAATCAACTGATTTCAGGGCAGATGGATCTCATGATGTTTATCACCGTAAACCCACGGCGCTCGGCAGCCGTGGAGTTTATTCAGGTGTGGCCGAACCCGTTGACGATTAACTTCTATACCCGAGCCCCTGAAGCAGAGCGTCTGCAGAGTCTGAGTGACCTGATAAAACTGCGCATCGGGTACGTTAAGGGCTTTTACTACTCGAATCAGCTAGCACAGATTCCAAAAGAACAACACACCGCAGTTATCAAGGAGCAACAGCTTCCAAGAATGCTGCTGGCCGGTCGTATTGATGTATTTCCCGTCTACGGTCGCTCACACAACTTTATTGACAAGGACTTTCCCCAGTTACAATTGGCGCCTCTGCAACTCACCGGGCCCGATTTCGCGATATTGGCCATTAGTAAAAAATCCCCCTACTTACAATTTTCTGAACAGATGAATTTAACGCTGGAGGAAATGGCCATCGACGGTACCCTGGATAAAATCTGGGGCCGCTATCACGATGGCGACAAAGTGAGCATGCCACCTGAATTGCGGCGTCGGGTAAAGTCATTACAAAACGGACCGGAGAATGAGTAAATTTCATAACATTGTGGTTTTGACAGGTGCCGGTATTTCGGCAGAATCCGGTATTCGCACTTTTCGCGACGCAGACGGCCTCTGGGAAAATCACCGTATTGAAGATGTCGCCACACCCGAGGCTTTTGTGCGAAACCCGGACCTGGTACACCGGTTCTACAACGAACGCCGAGAGCAACTGCAAAGCGGCATAAAACCCAACCTGGGGCACAGTGCTCTGGCACACTTTGAACGCGTCTTTGCTGGCGACTTCACGCTGGTGACGCAGAACGTCGACAACTTGCATGAACAGGCAGGCTCCCAGAACCTTCTGCACATGCACGGCGAATTGATGAAAATGCGCTGCCAACGCAGCGGCCAGGTATTCGATTGTAACTCTGTCACCAACCAGGATCTGGTCTGCGGCTGCTGCAATCAAGCCGGTAACCTCAGGCCCCATATCGTTTGGTTCGGTGAGATGCCGCTGTATATGGATCTGATCGAACAACGCCTGAGCGAATGCGATCTGTTTATTTCCATTGGCACCTCAGGCAATGTCTACCCGGCTGCAGGCTTTTTCCAGGTGGCGAAGATGGCTGGTGCGCACACTGTAGAGCTGAATTTGGAACCCTCAAGCAACGGCTCTCACTTCGATGAACAGCACTATGGCTCAGCCACAGAAATCGTCGCACAATACCTTGAAACACTGCGTTAAAGTAGCGCCGTCTGAGAACAACAATTAGTTACGTAACGGCAAATCGGGCCTGCTTATTCGATTTACTAATAATGCCTCACAAAAAAGGTATATTAGTGAAACAAAGCTTTACCTTGTCTCGGCAACTATGCAAAATACCGGAGTTTTTTAGAAAGTTTTGATCTTCAGGGATTGACTAGGACCCTTTTATGCGCGAAGTCATAGCCAGCAACAAGACAGTTTCAGCAGCCGGCAGGTCTACTAACTGTCACCACAATCCCCAGGTTTCTTGCGGCGATTGTCGATTGAGTGGCATCTGTCTCCCCATTAGCCTCCACGTCGAGGAAGTCGAGAAGCTCGACGATATCATCCAGCGCGGTAAGCCCTTGCAGAAAGGTGAATATCTCTACCGCGCCGGCGAGGAATTCCAATCCGTTTACGCTGTACGCTCAGGTTGCGTAAAGACCGTCAGCATCACCAATGACGGGCAAGAGCAGGTCACCGGTTTCTACCTACCGGGCGAAATCCTCGGTATGGATGGCCTGGCCAATGACAACCACACCAATTCCGCCACCGCACTGGAAACCTCAGCGGTATGCGAGATCCCCTTTTCCCGTCTGGAAGAACTGAGCCTGAAGGTACCGAGCCTGCAACGCCATTTCTTCCAATTGATGAGTAAGGAAATCACCGCCGATCAGGATCTGATTATCCAGCTGAGCAAGAACAGTGCGGAAGAGCGTATTGCCGCATTGCTGCTGAGCATCTCCACTCGCAATTACCACCGTCAACTGTCGGCAACGTCGTTCCGTCTTCCCATGTCCCGCTCCGATATGGGCAACTACTTGGGCCTGACCATTGAAACCGTAAGTCGAGTACTGGGTCGTTTCCAGAAAAACGACCTGCTTAAAGTGGACAAAAAAGAAATCACCATTCTCGATATGGACGCTCTGAAACAGGTGGCTAACGCCGTCTAAATTAGCGTTCAAATTCAGCTCTTTTGAAAAGGCGACCTCAGGTCGCCTTTTTGGTTCCAGTTCTCTGATACTGGCGGTTAACCATAATTAACCTATCTAC
>JALUYN010000122.1 GCA_027012915.1 Cellvibrionaceae bacterium | reverse complement strand
TATCTCTCCCTCAAAAAGCCTTGCTGGCGTTAACCATTGCCGGTCTGGCGAGCTGCGGCGGCAAGACCGCCGAAGAGCACCTACAGGAAGCTCAACAGTATTATCAAAACAACGACACTGCAGCCGCCGTTATTGAGCTGAAAAACGCTCTAAAGGAGAACAGCAAGCAAGCCGATGCCAGAGCCCTGCTTGGCAATATCTATCTCGCCAAAGGACAGGTAGCGGACGCCGAAAAAGAACTGCGCAGAGCCATTGAGTATGGGGTCCCGTTCGAGAAAGTGGCACTCGCATTAGCCGAATCGATATTGGCCCAAGGCCAAGCCGATAAAATCATCGAAGACTTCGCAATAGAGGCGGACGACTCCGATGCGACAATCGCCATTAAATCTCTGATTCTCGGCGAAAGCCATATACAAAATCGCGAATACGATGCCGCCAGGCAGTTTCTATCCAGCGCCGCAAAATCAGAAGAACTTCGCCCCAAAGCCCTGCTGGGCCAATCGATTCTTGCCTTAATCGATCGGGATTTTGATACCGCATCGACTCTAATTGACGAAGTTCTGGGCTCAGAACCTACAAACCCCAAGGCTTGGATGACCAAAGCGGATATTCTTCTGACATCTGACGACATTGAAGGCGGCGAAGCCGCTCTAAATCAGGTGATCGAGTACGCCCCAAGCAAGTCCAGCAACTACTATCAACGAGCCATGCGACAGCTGATCAGAATTCAACTGGGCCGAAATGACACCGATATTGCGCAGGCCACGCTGGACGAATTGAAAAAATCCTACGCAGCGCAGAAGCTCCCAGGCGATCTAACCCTTACACTGCTAAGAAGCACTCTGTCATTCCAACAACAGAATTTCGAAGCAGCGTCGGAGCTCGCCAACCAGGCCCTGATGATCGACAACAATCATCTTGGTGCCAAGCTTCTCATCGGTTTGTCTGACACTCGACTGGGTAAGTACGTGCAAGCTGAAACCCATCTGCAACACTTTCTTGCTCGTGTCCCGGAGCACGATACTGCCCGCAAAGCCCTGGCTTTAGTACAGAGCCAAACAAAAAATCCGGAGAAAGCTCTCGAAACACTGGCCCCGTTTAACGACAAGATTGACGAGCTGGATAGAGAGACCCTAACGCTCATGGCGCAGACGTCGTTTCTGGCGGGTCAATCAGAGCAGAGTACCAAACTGTTACAGAAAGCCCTGAAAAAATCTCCCAACGATCCCAAACTCAACTTCGCCTTAGCGCAAACACTGAGCGCCCAGAGCGATTACGAGCAGGCCATTGGCGTACTACAATCTCTCGAAGGGTCTACCGAACAAAAACAACAAGCGCTCTTCACCCAAGCGCAGATTCATATTCGCTCAAAAGAGTACGATAAAGCCATCAGTATTATTGACAGTCTGACCAGCAACCTACCTGAGAACCCCGCCCCCATTGCACTGCGTGGTAACGTCCACCTATTACAAGAAGATATAGACTCAGCCAGATCCGATTTTAAAAAGGCCATTGAACTTGCACCCGGGTACATTCCTGCAATTCGCGCCCTGGCATTAATCGAATACAGAAACAAGAATTTTCAAGCAGCCGAAACGGCGTATACCGATGCGCTCGAGCAGGCCGATGCCGCCAACGAAAGGCTGATTGCCCAGCTGACACTCGACTACAGTCAATTGCTTCTGCGTCAAAACAAAATTGTGGAAGCTGAAGAGCAACTGAGCCTTGCGCAGAAGAACAAATTCTCTGAACTCCAAAGCAGCATACTGCTTGCCCGTTTGTACAATGCGCAAAACAAGCCCAGAGAAGCCAAGGAACAACTCGTCGAACATCAGGACAGGAACGTTGCCGCGATTCTCGCAGAGCTTGGAAAATCACAAATGATGCTCAAAGAGTACAATAGCGCGCTGGACTCCTACAGAAAGCTGTCACTATTGGAACCCAATTCTCCGGTGCCCAATTATCTGGTTGCTACCGCACAACTTGAGATCGGTGACTTAAAAGGTGCGGACGAATCACTCCAGCAGTCGCTCAATCTTTACGGCAACTACACACCCTCTGCACAGACGGCAGTTCGACTCGCCATTTTCCAAAAGGACTACGAGCGAGCCAAGGAAATCGTCAATAAATTTGCAGAGCAGTCTCAGGACAACAATGCAGTACTGCTCATGAAAGGCGATATCGCAATAGCTGAGAAAAAGCCGGATGCTGCCGCCGCCCTTTACAAAGAACTATATGCAGCAAGCCCAACCGATGCCGTACTCACAAAACTGGTTGGAGCACTCACAAAAGCTGAGGGCACCGAGTCCGCTATAGAGTTTCTGACTAAAGAAAGCGCGGCCAAGCCTGAACAAGTGGCACCACACCTGCTGCTGGCCAACAGCCTCCTTAGCGAGGGGAACAATGACGCAGCCATTCGCAGTTTCGAGAAAGTTATTGAGCTCAATGAAGATCAACCCATTGCTCTCAATAATCTGGCTTGGCTTCTAAAAGAAACCGAACCCAAACGTGCTCTGGGTTACGCAGAGAAAGCCCACAAACTGGTGCCCAACAACTCCGACATCAAGGATACATTGGACACCATAAAGGCTATGCTTAATTAGTATCCATCGGGGAGCCCATCTGTCGTTGTGAGGCGTGAAACGGTGAAACGTACTATTGAGGACGGCACGTAATTTCGGAGGTTACCGCACTACCAAACAACTCGTAATGACGAGCACAATTTATCCCTGCCTGCGCAGGGATGACGCTATCAGCAAACAACAGGAGCAAGATTGTGGCAAGCACTTCCGCCATAACTGAGCAGGAACAAAGAGCTCTTCTCAACAAATCCAAGAATGCGAAAGCCATTGTTCAGGACGGAATTGTCGTTCTGGCCAATGACGGCTTCACCAAAGCGCTTGGGTTTGACGAGCCTGATCAGGCTGAAAACGTCACACTCCTGGATCTTACCGACGGCCTCGACAAAGAAAGTCTTAAACTATTTCTTAATTTGGCGGCAAATACGACCAAAGACCAGAAGAATCTCCCGAGCCTGCCAATAACGTTGAAGAAAGCAGACGGCGATACCATCAGCGCCGAGCTGTTCGCCTTCCGCAGTCGCTTCGATGGTGACGAAGCTCTTGAAATCCAACTGATCACCGCCGAAGACAAGAAACTGATCAAGAGGATTCTGAATTTTCCCTGGAAGTTGTGCTTCAGCTTTATCTGCCTGGCTGCAATTTTGTTGCTCCCCAATGCGCTACTACCGAAACTGAACGTCAACAACGCACCTACAACATTTCTACCGCCGGATTCACCGTCGCTGGTTCTAAATGAACAAGTCAGGAAAATCTTCCCAGATGACGAAGTCTTTGTTCTACTTTTTGAAGGTGTCGCACTGTATTCCGACGGTTTCCTAGAGGCCTACGATAACCTTGCCAGTGAGTTGGAGACCATCGATCAGATTAACGATGTTATCAGCCTTACGCGGCAAGACCATATTAGCGGCTCCGAAGACGGCTTTACGGTGGAGCCCCTAGTCGATATCGACGCTCTGGATGACAGTCACCCCAGAGAAAGACTGGATCGCATACTCAAT
>JALUYN010000121.1 GCA_027012915.1 Cellvibrionaceae bacterium | reverse complement strand
CATTCTTGTCTTTGGCAAATCCACCGCTACTGATGGGGATTGGGGCACCGGCTTCGGTGCCGACTCCGAGAATGGAAAGCTGATGGTTGCTGCCCAATGTCTGTTCGATAGTCCCTATGGCTGAAGAGTCGACACCGTCAGTAATCAGAAGCAATTCTCCACGGGAAATACTCGCATCATTCAGCAGTTCTACAGCTTGTTGTACAGCCATTTCGGGATTGCTGCCTGCCAATGGCATAACGTTGGGTGAAAGTGCAGGTACCAGTGCGGTAATGGTCCGGGTGTCGTCAGTGAGCGGGGTGATAACGTGGGATTCGCCGGCAAAGGCGATCAAAGCGGTGAGGCCTTCCTCTCGCTGGTTTAAAAAATCGATTAACTTCAACCGCGCCCGCACCAGTCGCGAGGGTTTCAGGTCCTGTGCCAGCATCGAAGGGGATAGGTCCAGCAGTACCACCAGAGCTTGTTCGGACTTGTGAATCGGCTGTGGAATCTTCTCCCAACTAGGACCAGCAATTGCCAAGCAGGCCAACAACCACAGAATACCGAGGCCGAGCAGTGGTGCACGACTCAAGCGCTGGGCCTTGCCATGCATCAGGTGTTGCAACAATTCAGGCGCGATTAATTGCTGCCAGCTGGAGGAACTGGCTTGACGGCGCCACAGCACCGCGATCGCGAAAACTGTAATCGGAATGCCCAGCAACCACCAGGGGCGCTGAAAGTGGAAATGTTGTATAAGTTCGCTCAACCACTCAGTCATTGTGATTGCCCTCCGTGGAGCGTCTGGGTAGCAGGGCGCTCAACAGCCAGATACTACTTAACAGCAGGGCCAAGCCAAGAGGCCAGTGAAACAGAGCGCGGGTGGGACGAAATACTTCGGCCTCCTGCTCTGAGGGTTCCAGCGTATCCAGTACGGCGTAGATCTTTTCCAGATCTTCCAGCGAACGGGCTCGGAAATACTGTCCTCCGGTATTTTGGGCGATGGTCTGCAGAGACGCTTCGTCCAGATCGGCAGAGGGATTTACACGCCGCGCGCCGAAGCGGGTGCCGAATAATCCGGGTTTCACCATTTCGTCGGCGCCGATGCCAATGGTGTAGATCTTAACCCGGGATTGCGCCGCTAGCTCTGCCGCTTTCAAAGGCTCAATTTCTCCCGCCGTATTTGCGCCATCGGTGAGCAGGATCAGAACTCGGCTTTCCTGTGGTCGATCACGCAGACGCTTAACGCTGAGTGCGATGGCGTCGCCAATGGCGGTCTTTTCTCCAGCAAAGCCGAGCTGTGCTTCCTGCAGCAGCCGATCAACGGTGTTGCGATCAAATGTCAGCGGCGTTTGCAAATAGGCGCGGGTGCCAAACAGGATCAGGCCCAGGCGGTCCGCTTCACGACGCTGCACAAACTCACCCACAACCTTTTTCACGGTTGTCAGTCTGTTTATGGGTTCTCCCTGCCACTGCATGTCCGGAGTTTCCATACTGCCGGAGATATCGACGGCAAGTAGCAGATCGCGACCGCTGGCGGGGAGATTGATGGGGTCGCCAATCCACATGGGGCGAGCGCAGGCCAGCAGGGTGGCGCACCAGATCAGCGACAAGATCAACAGCTTGAGCTTTGAAGTTTGCCCTGGCTTAAGAGTGGCCGTTTCGGCGCTGGCAAGTTGCTGGTAGAAAGGCACCAGCAAGGCGCTGCTCTCCTGTTTGGCGGCGGGCAATAGCCAGTAGCTCAACAGGGGTAGCGGCAGCAGCCAAAGAATGAGGGGCCAATCCAGTGTTAGCATCAGGTATTGGCCTCCCGTCGCATCAGACGACGCTCGGAAAGGTGTTTAGAGAGCCATTGATGGGCGTAAGTCAGCACCTGTTGTTGTATTTGAATCGCGTTGCTCTCCGATTGGGGGCGCTGGTAGCTGCTGTTGATCAAATAATCTTCTACGTCATTGGGCATGGTCAGTTGCGGGGCACTGTTTTGCAGAAACCGCACCCATTGCTCTCCGAATTGGGTACCGCTGGTGCTATCGGGATAGGCGGCCAAGGCTGCGCGCTTCAGGAGGGTGTTGATGGACTGGACAAAGGGCTGTGCAGCCTGTTCGCCTGCGGTCAGGTTTGCGAGCAGGGCTTGTGCCTCGCCGCGGTAGCGATTGCGAACCCGATGGCGTCGCCAAATCACGATCATGGTGATGCTTACAACAATCAGTGTCAGGGCCAGAATCCACCAGCCCGGGGCGGTAGGTAGCTGACTGATCGCGTCCTCGGGCAGGTGTATATCACGTAGCTGTGCGAGAGGATCACTGGCGGGCCCCCCTGGGACTTGACCTGCTAACGGCGACATGGCTTTTTCCCGAACAAAGTCTGCAGTTGAGTGTAGGCGGACTGTGCAGTGGTCAAAGGCAGCAATGGTACCCCTAGGCGTGTGGCGCAGCGTTGCAGCTCGTCGCGATGTTTTTCAAAGAGCTGGCTGTAGTCCTGTTGTAGAGCGCGACTCGAGGTATCCAGTCGGCGTCGGTGTTGTCCATCGCTGATGTTCAACAGATGACCTTCGGGCAGTGTCATTTCTATCGGATCGGAGATATGCAACAGTGTGACGTCACAGTGGCGGCTCAGTTGATATAAACGCTCTTCGCACTCGGCGCCAAATCCGGCAAAGTCGCTGATGATCACCGCGGCGCTTCCCGGGCGCGCAATTCGGCGCAGGTCATTGAGTCGAGGGGCGAGTGTTGTGGCGACGCCAGCGCTGATCGGGCTGTTTAACTGTTGATTAAAGCCATGAATTTCTTGCAGCAGGTTTAACAGCGCGTGACGATTGCGCTGTGGTCGCAGATCCCGTTCGCTGTTGTCGTTGAATACCAATCCACCGATACGATCATTGTTGCCCAGAGCCACCCATGCCAGCGCTGCCGCGCACTGGGCAGCGAGCACCGATTTAAAACAGGTGCGACTGCCAAAAAACATGCCCGGGCGTTGATCCAGCATCAGAATCACCGGCCGTTCGCGCTCTTCGCGAAACAGCTTGGTGTGGGGGACTTGAGTTCTCGCGGTAACGCGCCAATCAATGCTGCGGATATCGTCTCCCGCCTGGTAGTGGCGAACTTCTTCGAATTCCATGCCGCGCCCGCGAAATCGTGTTCGAAAACTGCCTGCCAGCTGTGAACGGCTCATTCGCAGTGGTGACAGGCGCAGGTCGCCGGCGATGAAACGCATATTCAGCAAATCATCTAACTGACAATAGGCACCTTTGGCGGGCTGTTGAAAATCCAGCTTGTGGGTCATGGGATACTGCTCTCAGACCTTCTCGATATATTCTGGAAGGGTTAGACCACTGGAACGGTGTTCAGGAGTTCCTGGATAACCCGGTCCGGCGTTATACCGCTGGCCTCGGCCTCGAAACTCAATAGCAGGCGATGGCGGAACACGTCTGGCAGTATGGCCTGTACGTCGTCGGGACTGACAAAATCTTTGCCCTGCAACCAGGCTTGTGCACGGGCGCAGCGGTCCAGGGAAATCGTACCGCGAGGGCTGACGCCAAACTCGATCCAACTGGCCAGTTGCTCAGAGTAGTTGGCCGGGGTCCGCGTCGCCATCGTTAACTGCACTATGTACTCTT
>JALUYN010000120.1 GCA_027012915.1 Cellvibrionaceae bacterium | reverse complement strand
CTAAAATAAAACCAAACAGGCTCGGCATATTTAAAGTTACGCCCAAATAAGGCATAAGAATAAAAGCGCCGAGGAAACTGACCGGGATGCCAATAAATACCCAGATCGCAATGGATGGACGCAGGAATACTGCCAGCAGTATTAAGACCAATATACCGCCTTGTATGGCGTTGTCGGTCAGTGTGCTCAGACGCGCTTGAATCACCCGGGAGCGATCGTTCCAGTAGGTGATTTCCAGACCTTCAGGCATCAGCGGCTGCTGCTTTTCAATATAGCGTTTGACTTCATCGGCGACCTTGATTGCGCTCTGATTGCCGACGCGGTAGACGTCGATCAGTGCCGCGGGCTTGCCGTTGAATCGAGAATGGGTGGCGTCTTCTACAAAGCCGTCTTGCACTTTGGCTACGTCTTTAAGACGGATCAACGAGCCCTCGGAGGTCGAAGCGATAATGATGTTTTCGTATTGAGCGCGATCGTAGGCCTGGGTTTTCAGTCGCAGTAGAATGTCGCCACCCTGAGTTCGAATATTACCGGCGGACAAATCCAGAGATGTTGATTTCACGGCATCAGCCACATCACCCAATTGCAATTGATATTGGCGCAGCTTGTCCGAGGAGACTTCAATGGCGATTTCATAGTCGCGAACGCCAGTGAGCTCAAGTTGAGTGACTCCGGGGATACGCAATAGGTCATCGCGAACGCGCTCGGTTTGATGGCGAATTTCTTTTTCTGAAAGATTCCCGGAGATGGCGACGGTAACTACATCGCGCTTGCGTATCGCCAGGCTGACAATCGGTTTTTCTGCTTCGCTGGGAAAGGTATTGATGGCATCAACCCGACTTTTGATATCGTTTAGCAAAGTTTGCGGGTCGTAGGCGGAATCCACTTCGATAGAGACACTGGCGCTGGTTTCGGTGGAGCGACTGCTGATTTTTTCAATGCCTTCGAGGTCCTGCACCGCTTCTTCAATGCGGATGGCAACGGATTTTTCCACATCCTCGGGAGTTGAGCCGCGCAGTGATACGGAAACATTCACCACTTCCGCTTCAATGGTCGGAAAGAACTCAAGCGGTGTCTTTGTGAGAAGTGAATAGAGCCCCGTTAGAATAATGCCGACCATCAACAAGTTGGCGGCAACGTGGTTGCGTGTAAACCAGGCGATCATGGCTTGGCTCCTGCATTATCGCCCATTGCTGTATTGTTCAGTGCCTTATCATTTAATGTTGTATCAGACTTCTGTGCCAATTGGGGATCGTTAATGCTGTTAACAAGTGTACCGCTGGTAACTTGCCCCAGAGGTGAGGTGATCAATTGGTCGCCAGCTTCTAAACCTTTGGTAACAAACGCCTGTTGGTCGTTCTGGAAGCCGATGCTGATTTCACGGCGCTGTAACAGTCCCTTGTCGGCCAGGTAAACGTAACTGCCCTGATAGATGCTGCTGTTTGGAATGACGATGGTCTGTGGCAGAGTCAGACCTTCGATTTGCGCCGTCACGTATTGACCGATTTTGAGTGTTGATTGGCGATCATTGTCTCGAGCGTAGGGGTTCTCGATTTGCGCTACGACATAAAGCTGGTGGCTTTGCTCGTCTATCGCTGCTTCGGTGCGCACGATCTTACCTTGCCATTCATAGTGGCCACCCAGGTCGCTGCTAATAGTGACGTTCGGCAGTTCGCTCGCCTGAGTGTCACGATCCTGAAAGTGTTCGGGCAGCTGAATGTAGGGTAGGTCTGTATTTTTTAGTGGCAGGCGAATTTCCAGTAGGTCCGATGCAAAGATCGTTGCCAGCTGTGTGCTGCTATTTACATACTGACCGACATCCACTTGCTTGCTTTTTACCCGGCCGTCGTAGGGCGCAGTAATCTGGGCTCTCTCGAGATTGAGCTTTGCTTTTTCGAAATTGGCCTGGGCGGAAAGTATCTGGGCTTCTGCAACGGCCAACTGTGGTTTGCGCAGTACCAGGTCGGGTGCCTGTTCGCCATTGCCGAGTCTTTCCCAGTCGATCAACGCTTGATTGGCTCTGGCTTTTTCCTCTGCCAGTGACAGGCGCGATTGCATCAGTTCAGCGCGAGCGATATTCACTGCGGCTATGTAGTCGCGGTCGTCGATCTGAACCAACACATCTCCCTTGGAGAAAAATCCGCCATCGCGAAACGCTGGATCAATGGCAACAATTTGCCCGCTGACTTGGGCTACCAGCAAGCTCTGAGTGCGAGGCTGAACATTGCCAAAACTACTCAGAATAAACTGGTGTTGCGTTTCCTTAAGCTCAAGGGTTTCGACATTGAGTGTCGGCTTTTCCTGAGTACTCTTAAAGCGGCCTGTGGGCTTGTTCTTGTACAACAGTACGCTGGCAAAAACGAAGGCCAGCAGAACGACGATGGCCGTAATCAAATGTTTGGAGCGGATTTCCATGGTCTTATCTAACAGTCCTTAGAGTGTCGCCCCGGCGGCGAGATAGAAGTTAATACGATTGATCATCAGATTTTTGCGCACATTGATGACGCTGCTCTGTGAGCTGAATGCACGACGCTGTGATTCCAGTACGGTGGTGTAGTCCTGCAGGCCCTGTTGGTATTTTTCGAAGGCCAGTTCGTAGGCTGCTTCAGCATTGTCTCGAGCTGCCAGCAACTCCTGATACTGATTACGCAACACCTGCTCACCGCTGAGCGAGTTAAACAATTCGGCGTAGGCTTCGTAGAGTTGCTGCAGAAATTGCTGTTCCTGTTGCTGCAATTGTGCCAATCGCTGCTGCTCGCGAGCTTTGAGTTCCCCACCAGCGAACAGGGGCTGAGTGAGGCTGCCCAGCACACTCCAGGTCAGCGAGCTTTGATTAAACAGATTACTGAATTCATCACTGCTGTCGCCACCACTCCCGGTAATGCGTAATCCTGGGTAGCGAGCTTTATGTGCGGCGGCGACGTCGCGGTCCGCTGCTTGAAGCTTCAGATGCGATGCCTGAATATCGAAACGCCGAAACACAATGTCGGCGGGGATATCCGCTGCAATGCTTTTCAGGGCCGGCAATTGTGTCAGGGGTAGAGTTGCCGATACTTGTGCCTGCGGTTTCTGCCCGAGCAGTATTTCCAGGCTGCGCTGAGCCTGCTCGCGAACGTAGGTTTGATTGTGCCACTGGCTCTTTTCGGTGGCGAGATCGCTGCGCGCCAAGTAGAGATCCAGGGCACTGTTGATACCCTGGCGATAGCCGCTTTCAATGATGTTCATATTCTCGCTGAGGTTGCTGACGCGCTGATGCAACAGAGTCTCCAGTTCCTGTTGTGCGAGAAGTTCATACCAGGCTTTGCCTATGTTGCCTGCCAGCGATAGGCGTGCGTATTGATAATTGGCTTGTTCCGCTTGCCACTGAAATTGTCCAGCTTTTGCGTCGTCACTGTGCTTGCCCCACAGATCGATCTCCCAGCCGACTTGTAACTGAGCACTGTAATTTTCAGGATAGTTGTCGGTGCCCAACTTCTGACGCTGACCGCTACTGTTGAGGTCCAGTGTCGGTAGGCGTGGAGCCCCACTGATGATGCTCTGCTGTTGTGCCGCGCGCACACGGGCTGCAGCTTCCGCGAGGGTGAAACTGCTGGT
>JALUYN010000119.1 GCA_027012915.1 Cellvibrionaceae bacterium | reverse complement strand
GCCCCGTTGGCATCATTTTAGAAGCCAATAAAGCGCGAGAAGTCGTCCACTGATTCACGCTCTGTGCGAATGGTATTGACCGGCTTCGAGGTATCGGCAACGCCGAGGGCCAGGCCGGCATAGATAACCTTGCCCGAATCCAGCTCCAGATGCGTATGCAGTGATTTACGCACTTGGGCCCAGATTTCTTGCATACAGGTGCCGTAGCCTTTCGCGTGAGCCACCAGGCAAACGGTCTGCATAAACATGCCCAGCGATGCCCACTGATTGCGTCCATGCAGGCGATCAATGGTGAAGAATATCGCCACAGGCGCACCATAGAAATTAAAGTTGTCGATCGCCCAGTTCTGGCGGGCTGCAGCGTCGTCTCTCTCGATACCCATCAATCCGTACATGGCTTTGCCTACGTTGGCGCGGCGCTCGTGGAATTTCTGAGGCAGGTCTTTTGGATAGATGGGGTACTCGTCGTCTTCACCGGAAGGGTTGGCCATCATTGTTTCCAGCGCCAGCTTGCTGATGGCTTCTTTTTCGGATCCGGTTACCACGATGGTTTCCCAGGGCTGCAGGTTTGAGCTCGAGGGGGAATATCGGGCGATATCCAGAATTTCGTAAATGGCTTCTTTGCTGATGGGCTCGTCCAGAAAAGCCCGTGTGGAAATGCGATTTTTGATTGCGTCGATGACGTCCATAGTTTCTCTCCCGGTAATGGTGGGTCCGAGGGTACATCCGCGGTCTGGCCGGGGCAATATACAGATTCCGACTCCATCTATAGCCGTTTGAATCAGATAAGTTAATGTTGTAGCAATCTGCTACATTGTATATAGTGGTAGCAGGCCTTAATACCAAGTGGAGGCATGGTTATGGCAAAAGCAGCATCTCCAGTGCGCCTGGAACGTGATTTAATGGACGCCGCCGCAGTGGCGGGTTCTACCCTGCACCGCAGCGCCGCGGAGCAAATCGAATACTGGGCCGATATCGGCCGCAAGGTGTCTCGAGTGATAGATCCCGATACCTTGCTGGAAGTACAGGCAGGCCTGGCGGTGATCAATGTTCAACCTCACACAGCCGACCCAGTGGATGTTGACGCCGTATTCGCAACACTGGATGGTAACCGCGATAGCGGTGCATTGAGTGAAGCAGTGAGTTCCGCTTCCGTGCGCTACCAGGCCAGTGTGGAACATCCAGGAATGCTGGAGCAAGTACACCCGGATGGCGGCCGTGTGGTCGGTCAATTTGAAAACGGTGAGTTCAAGCCTCAATGAAGCCCAAGCAATTGTGGATGCTGGTTGGCGGCAATGGTGCTGGCAAGAGCACCTTTTTTCGTCTGACACTGCAGCCGCTGGGTATGCCGTTTATCAACGCCGATCAAATTGCCCGCGAAGTGTTTCCGGACGACCCCGAAGGCCATAGTTATCAGGCCGCTAAAATTGCCGAATCCATGCGCCTGCAGCAATTGCAGGGTGGCAACAGTTTTTGTTTCGAAACCGTATTCTCCCACCCTTCTAAAATCGATTTTATCGCTCGGGCGAAAGCGCTTGGCTACCAGATTATTCTGGTGTTTATTCATGTGGAATCGGTCAGCTTGAACAAAGCGCGGGTGTCACAGCGGGTTGAAGAAGGTGGTCACGCTGTGCCCGAAGATAAGATTGAAGGCCGCGTGCCGCGCACACTGGCAAATGTTAAAGCTGCTTTGCCGCTGTGTGATCAAGTTCGAGTTCTCGATAACTCGAGTTTGGAGCGTCCCTTTGTTCCGGTTTTGACAATCAAGCAGGGAAGCGTGATGAAACATTGCGATATGTTACCTTTGTGGGCCGAGAGATTAGTGATCTAACAATTTTGTCACACTTGTTTCCTATAGGATTTGGATGACCAGCGTATGAACACCGGAGTAAATATTGTCCTGCCAGAGTTTGCGTCTACACAGGCTGAAGCCATTAATGATCTGTTGTTTCTAGAGACTATCGGTTTTCCAGATACCAATAATCTAAGATCAAATGATGTTGTAGTTAGAGTGAAGAGCGCATCAGTTTCGTTCGTGGATTTCATTATGATGACGGGACAGTATCAGCATATGGCATCACCACCGTATGTTCCTGGTCTTGAGTTTTCTGGCGAAATCGCCTGGGTAGGAAGTGATGTCAAAAACTACCGCGTGGGCGATAAAGTAATGAGTGACTTTATGTCCGTTGGTCCTCGAAGCAAAAGCGACTATCAACGCACTGGTGCCTGGTCAACATTCGCTGTTGCGCCAGAAACCGGTATTTATCCCATGCCTGATGGTTTTAGTTATGAGCAGGGAGCATCGTTCCTGGCGAACTATGAAACTGCTTACTTTGCTCTGGTAAAACGGGCAAATATTCAACCCGGAGAGAGAGTACTGATCACCGGGGCTTCGGGAGCTTCGGGTATGGCTATGGTCCAAATCGCCAAGATACTCGGAGCAGAAGTTATCGTAACAGGGCGGTCGGGTAAGAAACTCGAGCAAGTCATTGCGGCTGGAGCAGATCACGCTCTTGATCTCTCCTCGACAGATTCGGAGAGCCTCACCCGTACTTTGCGTGAGAAAACCAAAACTTTCACCGATGACGTTGGAGTTGATGTGGTTATCGATACTGTCGGCGGCCCGATAGGACAATCAGTGTTGCGAACTTTGAAATTTGAAGGCAGGTTCGTAATCGTCGGATGGGCCAGCAATGTGTCCGAGAGAGGAGGCAGAGAAACCTTCGAGCCAGATCGCCTACCCACAAACATCATCCAAATGAAGTGTCTTCAGGTTATGGGATCACCAATGGTGATCTACTCGATGGCCAATCCGGAATGGCGAGCGCAGCAGGTACAACAAATTATGGATTGGGCAGCAGAAGGGCTACTTGTTCCAAAGGTGTCGCACAGTTTTCCCGCAGAAGATTTTCGTAGGGCAGCGAATGCGAAGTTTAACGGAGAGGTAGTAGGGAGTTGTGTCATTAACTTTTAACTTTTAACTTTTAACTTTGTGCTAGGTGTCGTTAATAGCAGCTAAAGATGAGGCCTCAGTTCGCAGAGGCCTCATGGTATAAAAGATAGATTACGATTTCTTACGATGCGATAAGCGACCAAAACCCAAAACCCCAAGTGCCATCAGAGCAAGAGTGTTGGGAAGCGGGACCGCCCCGCCAGATCTCTCGACGAAAAATGACATGGTGTAATCGAGAGCGTCCACACATTCCTCGACATAAAACCCAGGGTTGTTGCGGTCAGGTACCAAATGTACCGCGCAAGACGCTCCTTGATCAGCGAGCAGGCTGGAATAAACACCCGGGCCGACATTCAATGAAGGTGCATCAAACAGCTTGGGTGCTTCACCATAGAGTCCATCCCAGAGCTCGGAAATAGTGAATATCTCCGGTGTGGTCGAACTCTCCTCAAAGAACCAGCTAGGCGCACCTGCTGAATTAGACAGGCGCGTGTTCTGGTACACGTAATCAGATGACGGTGGCCAGACTCCTGTATAGTTGTCGGGTAGATTAGTGCCCCAATTGATGCTGGCGCCAACCAGGGTGTAGCCCGCCAGAATCTCTACCAAAAATACGTCTGAGCTGTCATTGGGGGAGGCGATGGAACCATGG
>JALUYN010000118.1 GCA_027012915.1 Cellvibrionaceae bacterium | reverse complement strand
GGCAATAAGCTCTTCGATTTTCGCCGTAGCAATGGGATCCAGTGCCGAGCAGGGCTCATCCATCAGAATCACTTCGGGACTGACCGCAATGGTACGAGCGATACACAGACGTTGCTGCTGACCACCGGACAAACCGGTACCGGGAGACTGCAGACGATCTTTCACTTCGTTCCAAAGGCCGGCTTTCTGCAAACTGGTCTCTACAACTTCATCCAGCTCGGCGCGGCTGCGGCACAGACCGTGAATCTTGGGGCCATAGGCGACGTTTTCGTAGATGGATTTCGGAAAGGGGTTGGGCTTCTGAAACACCATGCCAACGCGAGCGCGCAGGGGTACAACGTCCAGCTTGGGATCGTAAATGTCCTGCTCTTCCAGCTTCAAAGAGCCATCAATACGGCAGATATCGATGGTATCGTTCATGCGGTTCAGACAGCGCAAGAAGGTGGATTTACCACAACCAGACGGACCGATCATAGCGACCACTTCATTTTCGCCGATGTCCACGCTGACATCAAAAATGGCCTGTTTATCGCCGTAGAATACATTGACGTTACGCATGGACATTTTGGGGTTATCCACAAAACGTGTGCCTACGGTTTCCTGGGTTTCAAGATCGATGGTAGTCACCGGAACCTCTCTTAAATGTCTTAAATTCTGTTGTTTGTTTGCAATCGAAGTTGAGCTTACCAGCGGCGCTCAAGTTTACGACGCATCCACACCGCAATGGCATTCATAGTAATCAGGAATGCCAGCAGCACCATAATTGCAGCGGAAGTACGCTCCACAAACGCACGCTCAGGGCTGTCGGACCAAAGGAAAATCTGTACCGGCAGTGCGGTGGCGGGATCATTGATCGCGCCTGGAATGTCCACAATAAAAGCCACCATACCGATCATCAGCAGCGGCGCAGTCTCACCCAGCGCCTGAGCCATACCAATAATGGCTCCGGTCAGCATACCAGGCAGAGCCAGAGGCAAAGTGTGGTGCAAAATCACCTGCATCTTCGATGCACCTACGCCCATAGCAGCTTCTTTAATTGAAGGCGGTACCGATTTAATGGCGGCACGACTGGAAATAATGATGGTCGGCAACGTCATCAGCGTCAGTACCATACCACCAACCAGGGGAATGGAGCGCTGCATTTCAAAGAAGTTAATAAAGATCGCCAGACCCAGCAGACCAAAAATAATGGAAGGTACCGCAGCCAGGTTGTTGATGTTTACTTCAATAAAGTCAGTAAAGCGATTTTTCTCGGCGTACTCTTCGAGGTAGACCGCCGCCGCCACGCCGATGGGAAATGACAGGATGAACGTGATGAACAATGTCAGCAGCGAACCCATCAGCGCGCCACGAATACCGGCAATTTCCGGCTCACGGGAATCGCCATTGGTAAAGAACACGCGGTTAAAGCGCTTCTCGATGGAACCTTCTGCCAGCAACGCTTCTGTCCAGGCCAGCTGCTTATCGGACATACGCTCGGTGAAAGCGTTTTCCGGATTGTCGCCACGACTCTTGATGTAGGTATCCAGATCGTCATCGGCCAGCACCCAAATATCAAAGGACTCGCCCAGTAACTCGGGCTTTTCTTCGAGCTTCTTGCGCAGATCAAAACCGGCGCCATTACTCACCAGACCGTAGAGCTTACGCTTGTCACGACGGCCGGAGACATCCGGAAAACGGTCACGCAGGGATTGTTTGATAATCCCCTGGTAGTTCGCAGCTGCCACCTGATCGGCATTGCTGATATCCGAAATTTCCAGAATCTCGGCATCCATGGTCACATTCAGCTTCACATAGGTCTGCAAAAAAGCACTGTGACCCTTGCCGATAATATCGGCGAACAGGAACAGCAGACACGCCATACCAAAGGCGATAGCAGCGATGCCGTAAGCTTTAAAACGTTTTTCCGCGCGGTAGCGTTTGGCCAGGTTTTTGTTGACCAGATCAATCGTATTCTTACTCATACTGCTCTCGATATTTTTTCACAACGTGCAAAGCGATAATGTTCAGCAACAGGGTCACAACAAACAACATCAGACCCAGTGCAAAGGCCGACAGAGTTTTAGGACTGTCGAATTCCTGGTCACCCACCAGCAGGGTCACAATCTGTACGGTTACGGTGGTCACCGACTCCAACGGGTTGGCCGTGAGGTTTGCCGCCAGGCCAGCGGCCATCACAACAATCATGGTTTCACCAATGGCGCGAGATGCCGCCAAGAGGACACCGGAGACAATACCCGGAAGGGCCGCAGGGATAATAACGTTCTTCACAGTTTCAGAGCGGGTGGCACCCAGCCCCAGAGAACCATCGCGCATGGATTGCGGTACCGCCGCAATCACATCGTCCGAAAGTGAAGATACAAACGGAATAATCATAATGCCCATCACCAAGCCTGCCGCCAGGGCACTCTCGGAGGACACCATCATTTCAATGCCCATAAAATCGATTACCCAGCCGCCGGAATCGCGAATAAACGGCGCTACAGTCAAAGCCGCGAAGAAACCGTAAACCACGGTGGGGATACCTGCGAGAATTTCCAACAGCGGCTTCACCGCCTGACGAACGCGCGATGAAGCGTATTCAGACAGATAAATGGCAGCCATCAAACCACTAGGCACAGCCACCAGTAGTGCGATAAATGAGATCAACAAAGTGCCCACGAACAGGGGCACAGCACCGAAGGCTCCTGAACCACCCACCTGATCTTCGCGCAGAGCCATTTGCGGGCTCCAATCCAGGCCGAAGACAAAGTCGAGGAAAGGCACTTTTTCGAAGAAACGCAGGGATTCAAACAGTACCGAAAACACGATGGCCACAGTGGTAAAGATGGCCAGGGAAGCTGAAATCAACAACAGGTTCTTGAAAGTCGCCTCGACCTGATTACGGGCTTTCTTTTCAGGATAGATATGCCAGATAGCGCTCAAGCCGAAGGCGAGGCCCAGTGAAATGGCAATGGAAGTCAGTGCAATCTGGCTCGAGGATTGGATTTCCTGCAAGCGAGTTGCCGCATCGATTAAATACTGTGCAGGTTGCAAACCTACGGTTGCTCCCTCAGCAATATTGCGCACGGTATTCATCATTAGACCCAGCTCGGATGCTGGTAGACTTTTCACATCTTCAGGAAAGCCCGAAACAACCATGGACTGAATGATGTTGTTTTCAAACAGCTTCCAGCCCAGCAGCAACATTAAACTGGGTATACCACACCACAAAGCCGCAAGGATACCGTGATAAGAAGGCAGAGAATTCAGGCTTCTAAAGCCGCCTTTCGTTCTATCCGCAATTATCACCGAGCGCTTGTGCCCGAATACGTAAACCACACCGATTAAAATAACCAGTGTCATTAAGAGCGTCGATGTATCCATAACCCTTTTCCACTACCACTAAACAGGAGGCTGGCTTTGTAGCCAGATCGTTGACCGCAGTCAATGCTTTGACTGAACAAATTGACAATCTGCCCTTAATAGCGGCGATCATCATGGTACTCGTACTTTTATAAAGATCTTAAAAGCAAGGCTGTTTCAGTTTAATAACAGGCTTGTTTATAAAATCCTTCAGTTTTAACCCGCCTTTGTAAAAAGGCCCGCACAAGCAACTTGTGCGGGCTATCCT
>JALUYN010000117.1 GCA_027012915.1 Cellvibrionaceae bacterium | reverse complement strand
ACATTGAAATTGACAATGGCGCTGTGTAACCCTCGGGTCAACTGCCCCACTGCCTGAAAAATATTTCTGTCCCGAACTTCTATCAGCTGCTGAATAACGGCGGAAGCTCCTTCCATGTCGTCGCTATTCAATTTTTCGGACAGTAACTTGGCACAATCCTGAAGTTCTTTTACGAACTCTTCATTGTTATGCAACTCGGATTTATATTCCATCACCAAGCCTTTCTGAAGTGACTAGTAAGATAAGGATTAAACGCGATCGAAAATTTTCTCAATTTTTTCCTTAAGCGCCGCCGCAGTGAATGGCTTAACAACGTAACCGTTAACCCCCGATTGTGCCGCTTCAATGATCTGATCACGTTTGGCTTCGGCGGTTACCATCAACACAGGCAGAGACGATAGGCGTTCGTCAGCACGAACTTCCTTGAGCAGATCGATTCCGGTCATACCCGGCATGTTCCAATCCGTTACCAGAAAGTCAAAATCGCCACTTTTTAGCATAGGCAGAGCCGTCAACCCGTCATCTGCCTCTTGCGTATTGGTAAATCCTAAATCGCGCAGCAAGTTCTTGATGATTCGCCGCATTGTCGAAAAGTCATCGACAATAAGGATTTTCATATTTTTGTCCAATGCAACCTCCGCTTTCCCTTATCGGGAACCCATTTTGTATTAGTCTAGTCGCTCATGCCCGTGAGGCCAGTAATTCCGTCACCAACAGAGTAACCAGGACGCAGCGCTATGTGCTCAACCTGAGAGTAATCGAGGACACCGCGCCACCAAAGGCGGAAAAGGTACCCATAAACCGCGCCACGGTCAATTTTGTTCCTCTTGCCAATCCGACAGTCGACCTCGTAAACGCAACGCCGCCTGGCTATGAATTTGGCTCACTCGGGATTCACTCACTCCGATGATCTGGCCAATTTCCTTGAGATTCAATTCTTCGTCATAGTAGAGCGCCAACACCAACCTTTCGCGCTCTGGTAATTGGGTTATCGCCTGAGCCAGTGATTGCTTTAGCGATTCCCTTTGAAAGCCCTCCAGCGGACTAATAAAAGGCATACTGACACTGTCGCCGGAATTGTAGCTATCGTCATCGCCGAAAGACTCTTCAAAGCTGAACAGACGGCTCGATGCCGAGTCACTGAGAATTGCGTGATATTCGTTGAGCTCTACTCCGAGCTCATCGGCGACCTCTTGATCAGTGGCATCTCGTCCCTTGCGTGATTCCACGGTATTGATGGCGTCGGAAACCCGTCTGGCATTGCGATGCACCGAGCGAGGCACCCAGTCACCGCGGCGCATCTCATCGACAATGGAGCCACGTATACGGATTCCAGCGTAGGTTTCAAAGCTTGCGCCCTTGGAGGCATCGTATTTCTGCGCGGCCTCCAGCAACCCCACCATGCCGGCCTGAATCAGATCTTCCACCTGAACACAGGCGGGCATTCTCACCATCATATGGTGAGCAATACGCTTCACCAAGGGCGCATAATCTTCGACATTGATGTCTGGTGTCATTTGCTGTGCTTCATCATACATAGACAAACCATCCACCACTCCCATAATCAGTACCCAGCACTGGCTGTCTGCAGCAGTCGCTCAACAAAGAATTCCAAATGCCCGCGCGCGGACCTTGGCAGAGGCCATTGATCGACTTTTTCAGCGATACCGCGAACCGCTTGCGCCGCCTTGCACGCTGGAGCGTATTCCAACAACGCTTTTTGGCGCTGTACTGCTTTGCGTACGTTTTCATCGAATGGAATACAGCCCACATACTGCAGAGACACATCGAGAAATCGTTCACACACGGTATTGAGCTTATTGTAGAGCTGTTGGCCCTCCTGCGCTGTGCGGGTCATGTTCGCGACAACGCGAAAGCGAAACAGGTCGTATTCCGTATTGAGAAGCTTGATCAAAGCGTAGGCATCGGTAATAGAGGAAGGCTCATCACACACCACGACCAGGACTTCCTGAGCGGCGCGAACAAAACTGATCACGGTATCAGTGATACCGGCGGCCGTATCGACAATCAGCACATCGAGCTGATTGTCCAATTCACTGAAAGCGTTAATTAAAGCGCCGTGTTCTTGCGGCCCCAGACTCGCCATCTGTTGCATGCCCGAGGAAGCAGGCACTACTTTAATGCCAGCAGGACCTGTCACCATGATGTCATTGAGAGAACACTCGCCGCTCAACACATCCGATAGATTTCTCTCGGCTTTTAAACCCAACAGCACATCAATATTGGCCAATCCCAAGTCGGCGTCCATAATAACCACTCGACGCCGCATTTCGGCCAGGGCAACACCCAAATTTACCGAAATATTACTCTTCCCGACGCCACCTTTGCCGCCTGTAACCGCAATAACCTGAACTGGACGCGAAGGGCTCATTTAAACTGTTTCTCCTAACCTGTGCAGCGTTCTTCTAATTCTATTCTGGCTGATGGCCTCTATAGGCTATCAGTATAGTTGTTCAGCCATATCTTGGGGAGCCCCAACCACCGCTGTAGCTGCATTTTGTGCGATGGCAGCACCGGCGCCCTGTGAATAGGCCTGCGCCTGCTTCATAAGCCCCACCGCACGAGCCACCACCTGGTGTGCTTTGGCCCCCTGAATATCCTGAGGAATTTCCTGACCGTCGGTGGTATAGATCAATGACAGGCGATGTTCCACCAGACAGCTCAGCGCTTCACCCAAGTTCGCAGTTTCATCGAGCTTTGTCAGAATACAACCCGCCAACCGGTCAGGTTTGTGAGCGTGCATGGTAGCTTTCAACGTCTGGTACTGACTGTTAGCAGCCATCACCAGCAGAGTCTGCACGGAAGGAATCTCTTGAATGGCCCGCAACTGCTGGGTCAACAGCGCGTCGCCGTTACGGAAACCCGCAGTATCAATAAGCACCAAAGGACAGTGTTTGAGACTGCGCAGCACCGCCGAAAGGTCGTTGTGGTCATCCACAATTTTGACCTGAACCCCCATAATGCGCCCCATGGACTTGAGCTGCTCCTGGGCAGCGATACGGTGAGTATCGGTACTCACCAGTGTTACCTGCTCGGCACCATGTTCGAGAACGTAGCGCGCCGCCAATTTCGCTAACGTGGTGGTTTTACCCACACCAGTGGGCCCCACCAACGCAAAAACACCGCCGCGCATGACAGGATTCGAGGAATCCGAGGGCAGCTGTCGAGACAACAAAGCAAGGGTTTCCGTCCAGGCATCCTGCAAGGATCCCAAACTGCGCACGTCAGACACCAGCTGCTGAGCCACATCGTCTACTATGCCCATTTGCTGCAAGCGTCTCATCAACGCGGACTGCACGGGACTGTCGAAACGCGGTGCTCTAGCAATCTTGCTGAGCTGTTGTTCAAGCAGCAGTCGCATATCTGCGAGTTCCACTTGCAGGGCATCCAGCTTTTGCTGCTGATCATGTTGCTGTTGAAAGGATTCCCTCTGCAAATCGTGATCGGCAAAGCCCCGGCCTCGCATCGCTGTAGATTCGGTGAAGGCGTCGCTCTCTGACGCGAATGCCGGCTCGTCGACAAAATCGCGCACCGGCGCAGTTTCGTGCTGCGCCATGCCGTTTTCTGCGACTTGGTCTGCGCCACTCACACTGCGAACGC
>JALUYN010000116.1 GCA_027012915.1 Cellvibrionaceae bacterium | reverse complement strand
AGGAATTTTGGCATTTGCACTGTGAGATCTATATATCCATTATTGAAAACTGGATTTTCAAATATGAAATGGCAGGCAGCGATGTGGGATGATGTGAGATGGTTTGTGGCTGCGGTTGAAAGCGGCAGTTTTAGTGATGCGGCAAAACGGGGTGGTGTTTCGGTCGCAACTGTCAGTCGCCGAGTAGAATCGTTGGAACGGCGGTTGGGAGTGCGCCTGCTGGAAGATCGAAGGTGCCATTGATACTGGCGTTCACAAAGGTGTCGTCATCCACATAGGTGCCTGGCAGACGATAGCTACCAAAGCCAAGGTTGGTATTGGTGGCTTCTACTTCGCGCCAGCCATCTTCCAGCTCGCCGCTGGCATAGATCTCACCGGACAGATGGAAGGTGTCGCTGAGTCATACGTGGCTGGCATAAAGGCCCTGATTATTTTGCGGCTATGAATTGGCCAAAGCCCTGTTGCTGTCCCAATTCTTGAGTCAGTTCACCATCGCGAACGGCCTGCTTGCCGTTGATAAATACCTGCTCGACAATACCGGGGTTGCGGTTGGTGAGGCGTTCTACGCCGAAGTTCTTCATTTCGGACCAGTGCACCTTTTCCAAGTCCTGGGCAAACTCATCGGGATTTATCACGACGATATCGGCGCGGTCGCCTTCACGAATACGCCCTGCATCGACGCCAAACCAGTCGGCCTGATCTCCGGTCATGCGCCAGACGGCGGCTTCCATGGACATCAATGGGTCGCCTTGATCTACGGTTTCTTTGACCAGCTTAAGCATACGCAGTGGCAGATTGTAGAACGCCATATTGCGAATGTGGGCGCCGGCATCGCTGAAGGTAATCAACGAGTTTTTGTTGCGTACCAATTTTTGCAGAACGTTCTTGCGATGGTTGCCCAGCGAGGTGGTCCAGCGAACTTTGTTTCCATGTTCGACTACCAGATCCAGGAATAGATCGACTACATGAATGTCGCGCTGTTTTGCGACGTCGGTAAAATTCATGCCGACAATGGACTCATCCGGACATTCGATAATTACAGCATCACCAAAATCGCGCTGCCAAACCCTGGGGCTGAGTTTCTCGCCGTAGAACTTGCGAAAATCCCGACGATAACTTTCGTCCTGTAACAGGTTGTTGCGCTCAACCGTATCTTTCAGATCCAGCGCCATCTCTCCAGCGCCAAACTCTTCAAAAAACACGATGTCGATACCATCGGCATAGAGCTTGAATTCGGTGGGTAGCACCTGCCAGCGGAAGTTGCCGCGAAAGGTGTTGGCAAAGAATGATGCTAGTCGCGTCAGAAAAACCAGCGACTTACTGCCTTTCAGATCCATTTGACTGATCAAAGTAGTCTTTAGAGGACGCCGGAACCAGCCCAGGCACTCCTGCAAATACTGGGTGATTTGTAATGGTGCAGTGGCATTGGGTGCGCCCTGGTGTACACGGTCGTATTTACGTACCAGCTTATTCAGACGGGAAATTTCACGCCATTTGGCGTAGGTGCTGGGTAGACTTTTCGACCAGGCGCGATCTCCATCGACCTTGTCCCATTTCAAGCACATGGTCGACAGTCCCAGGAAACCCTCATCCAGAGCTTCTTTGAGTAAACCTTCCATGGATTGCATTTCTTGCTCGTTGGGAACCACATTGAGATCGGTTGAGCGCTCCAGCCCCATTACTGCGGCGCGCATATCACTGTGCCCCAGAAAGCTGATCAGGTTGGGGCCCAGCGGCAGTTGATTTACAAACTCCACCCACTGCTTGGGGGTGGACCAGGTTTTCTTTTCTTTGAGAATAGGCAATACAGCTTCGCGTGGTACGGTTTCAACTCGGGTGAAAATATCTGAGGCGTCTTCGTAATCACTGCAAATCATACTTAGAGAACAGCTGCCCACCAGTACTGTGGTAACGCCGTGGCGTACCGATTCAGACAGGCTGGGGCTGACGATTAACTCAGCATCATAGTGGGTGTGAGTATCCAGAAAGCCCGGGGTTACCCACTTGCCTTTGGCATCAATGATCTGACCGGCACTGTCTGAATTTACGTTACCTGAAAATACCTTGGCAACTTTGCCATCTTTAATTGCAATATTTTGAATGCTGGAAGGGGAGCGGGTGCCATCGAAATAGCGACCTCCCGCAATAATCACATCGTACTCAGCCATATCTGCCTCTGTTTGTTTTTATCAATTGTTATTGTGTTGTCGGGTGTACTGCTTTGGTGGTATCAATATAAATAGGGATTAGGGACGGATTCTTGTCATTTGACGACAGGCTCTCATCAGTTGACTCATCGACGCTAAAGCGAAATATGTCAAAGCATCAGAAGATAAGAATTCGCGCACTGTTCGCAGTGGACGATTTGATTGCCGAATTGGGTGGTGATCCTGATGCCGTCTTGGGGCTCTATGATTTAACCGCGCAGGAAATCTATGCCAGCAATGGCTTTATGAATTTGCACGATTTTGTCAGTTTGCTGCAGACATGTGCGGAAGATTTCGATTGCCCAAGTTTTGGGTTGCAGTTGGGTATGAAGCAGGACATAAGAATTCTGGGGCCCATGGGTAATCTGATCAGGACATCTTCAGATCAACGCGAGGCAATGGAAGCCATGCGCCGCTTTATGTTCTTCCACAATCAGTCCGAGTTTTGGGACTACGAAGAATTTGGCAAAAGTGTCTACCTGCGCCGCTACGAACTATTCCACGATATAACCGATTCCCGACAATACAAAGAGTTGGCCTTTGCGGCTTGTTATAGAATTATCAGCCTTTCGATTGGTGAGAAATTCAAAGATGTTACTGTCGAATTTGCTCACGATGCCATGTCGCCAGAGCGCATTTATCGAGACATGTTTAATGGAGTCACCGTACGATTTAATTGCGAGCAGGATCAATGGATTATTCCCGTTTCGTACATGGACAAACCGATCTGCGTAAAGGATGAAAATGTCTATACCCATCTAGGCGATGTCTATGGAGATCTGGATGAATCGGGGATTGATCTGGAGTACCAAGTCATGAGTTTGATTCAGAAATCCATGATTACACAGGACAGCAAGCTGGATGCCGTGGCGGTTATGTTGGGTATGAATAAACGCACGCTGCAGCGTCATCTGAAAAAGCGAAACATCGTATTTCGTCAGCTTTTAACGGATCTTCGAGTGAAAACCGCTTGTTGGTATCTGACTTCGACCAGTCTTGATGTGACAGATATTTCGGAGATGCTTGGGTATACTGATATCAGCAACTTTTCTCGGGCTTTCAAGAAAAACTCTGGACTTTCTCCGCTGCAATGGAGAAAGAACAGGAGCATTAGTAGCTGATAATTCCGGCGAGCCAGGGTTTGATGGCTTAAAGAGCATCGTTGCTATTGCTTCTAAGGTATAGACCTGTCTCTCGCTCGGTAGAGATTTGATGCTCGAATTTCCCTTTGGATCCAAAGTAGCTTCTTGCTGTTAGATCGATTTTTCTTACTGTTTTAGTAGATGCGTACCCCACCGAACTACTGATTACTACCACTCTAAATTCACTAGGGCCTGTTAACACTAATTCTGATACTTCTGCTGGAGACTATTTTTGTTCCCAGTCAGGCGGAATGAGCGCCATTTAGTCATTCTAAATAAGCG